>NZ_JBNUPF010000021.1:0-38676 GCF_050409565.1 Facklamia sp. P12955 | reverse complement strand
GTTACCACTTTTAATAGATCGGACTTCTGTGTTTTTGTGTAGCAAAAAATAGGATTGAAGGAAGAATCTTTCTCCCATCAACCCTATTTATTATAGAGCCTTTATTTATTAAGGAAATCTGGGCAGAAACAAAGACAAATCCTGTATGAGTCATCCTCAAAGAAAGGTTTGTCTTCAGTCTGAGAGCACATAAATTATGTGCTCTTTTGATTGGATAATAATTTTAATTAATGATTAATCGTTAAAGCGTTTAATTCTTTTTAGAATAGGAAGAATTAATAATCCGACTACCATTAATAAAGAAGAGATAGCTTCGATTTGATAATTTTGTTCACCAGTTAATGGTAATTTGGCTTTAGATTCCTCTTTACTAGAATTACTTGGTTGTGATGGTTCGCTAGGATCTTCTGGTTGAGAGGGTTCTGCTGGATCACTTGGACTATTTGGATCTGAAAGTGTTTGTTCAGGTCCGTATTCAATGACTTTGTCGACTTTTTCAACTAAGACATTTCCATCTTCATCCACACGGCCGACAATCCCTTCGGTAACAACAAATTCTTCACCTGATGCAAGGTCTAGGTTTGGACGGCGAATCGTATCAAATGGAAGTTCAGCTGGTCCATATTCAACTACTTGATCAATTTTTTTAACTAAGACATTCCCGTCTTCATCCACACGACCGACAATGCCTTCAGTAACAACTTCTTCATCACCTGGAGCAAGATCTAGATTCGGGCGGCGAATTACTTTAAAGTCCACAGCTACAGGTCCGTATTCAACCACTTGATCAACTTTTTCAACTAATATATTCCCGTCTTTATCTACACGACCAACAACGCCTTCAGTAGCAACTTCTTCATTACCCGGAGTAAGATCTAAGTTCGGATGGCGAATCGTATCAAATGGAAGTTCAGCTGGTCCATATTCAACTACTTGATCAACTTTTTCAACTAAGACATTCCCGTCTTCATCCACACGACCGACAATGCCTTCAGTAACAACTTCTTCATCACCTGGAGCAAGTTCTATGTTCGGGCGACGAATGATATCAAATGTAAGTTCAGCTGGCCCGTATTCAATCACTTGATTAACTTTTTCAACTAAGACATTCCCGTCTTCATCCACACGACCGACAATGCCTTCAGTAACAACTTCTTCATCACCTGGAGCAAGTTCTAAGTTCGGACGGCGAATCGTATCAAATGGAAGTTCAGCTGGCCCGTATTCAATCATTTGATCAACTTTTTCAACTAAGACATTCCCATCTTCATCCACACGACCAACAACCCCTTCAGTAACAACAACTTCTTCACCCGGCGCAAGGTCTATGTTCGGGCGACGAATGATATCAAATGTAAGTTCAGCCGGTCCGTATTCGATGACTTCATCAGCAGGATTTTTAATAACATTTCCATTTTTATCCTTAATTCCCTCAACACCTTCAATCACAGTTTTTTCTTCACCCGGCGCAAGATCTAGATTCGGGCGGCGAATAATATCGAATGGAATTGATTCTGGTTCCGAAAATATAAAGTTATATGTATGTCTTGCAATGTTACCCGCACCATCAGAAACATGAAATATAACTGAAGCTGTCCCTAATTTAGGTGATTTAAAAGTGAAGGGTAGGGAAGCTTGTTTTGGGTATAAATCCAAATTACCTATTTTATCTATAGGTTCTAAAAGTTTACTAGTCCCTTCAGGCATAGTAAACCCAAATTCTCCTAATATTTCAGGATTTATAATTTTTATAGATTTAACACCAGTAAAGTCATCAGTAAATCTAAATTGAAGGGGTCTTTCCAACCTACCGTATTGAATATTTCTTTCTAGATAAAGATTTTGGGTTCTTCCTTCAACAACCCCATCATTATTTCTATAAGTTTGTTTGTTTCTACTATTTTCATCGATAAATTGATTGGTATCATTTAGGAACGATTGACTTGTTCCAGTATTTGATTGAGCTAGGTTAGAGGGATCAACTATAGTACTAGTTTCAGTACTAGGTTCTGAGTCTTGGTTTTCAGCTGAAGATTGAATAGCTTCTATCGTCGTTGTCCTTTCAGAGGATTGATCATCAGATATAGATGTGCTAAAAACTATCAATTGTTCATCACTAGGCGTTACATCTTGTCCATAAACATTATCCATCATTAGGATTGAACTTAAAGATGCAAGCGTTAAAATAAATACGATTTCTTTTTCACGATTAAACTTCCTTTCCAAAAAGATATATATTATAAGATTAACATATTTATTTTAAAAAAACAATTGGTTGAATTAATAAGGCATGCATTATACCAAAGAATAATAGTTCTATCAAAAAAGAAATGACCTTGAAATATGAGGGAAACAAAGGGGATTTTAATGTCAAACTAGTTGGTAGTAAAAATTTATTGAAGACAAGGAATTGCGAAGGTACTTTAAAGAAGACAGATACTCAGAAAAAGTTCAAAGTAGGCTATTAATAATGACTTTTGCTTAATAAATAATACCATCCACTGCTAAACTTTTTTAAAAATCACACTAGATTCCAATAGAATTTTTTCATTATTTCTTTCCTTAAACATTTTCCATATCGGGAGAAACTATTTACTAAGAAAACTGTCAGCTTCGAGGCTTGGAATTTATTAAGAGATTCGTTAAATTGATTAAGAGAACATAATTTTTTAGGAGGGGAGAAGACGGAATATCCTTTATTAGCAAACAAATTACCCGTATCGATCAAAAAAGTTTGGAAAAAATTTTTGTGCTAACTTTTTTTAATTACTTTTGGGAGTGGACTGATTGTTGCAGCTTTGCTAAAAACTATTGATCAACTCTCACTGATCTGGCAGGCACTAATTGGTGGGTACCTAGCCCTTGTTTTCATTTTGTTTATCCTGGATTTATTTCTTGTCAACTATGGCTATCACTATTTTCGTTTTGAAATGAATGAAGATGAATTAATTTTCCAAAAGGGGTATTTTTTTCGCTCAATTACGTATGTTCCTTTTTCTAGAATACAACATATAGAGACTGAGCAGGGACCTTTTCTTAGACAAGCACAATTGATGAAAGTCATCATACATACAGCTGCAACGAGTCACAGTATTGCAGGGTTATCAATTGAAGATGGTACGAACATTCAAAAAGAAATTTCAATGAAGTCTGAGATGGATACAAACAGTGAAAACAGATAAATTACATTTCCATTCGATGGCTATATTGGTTTATTTTATAAGAGCGGTTAAACATAGGATGTATTTAATAATCCTTTTGCTGATAGGGAACGATTCTATACCGTTTAAAAGTTTCGCTCTTTTAACTATATTTTCTCTTAGTATCCTTGGGAGTCTTATCAAATACTACAGTGTTTTTGATAGAAACGGCAGGAAGTGAACCTGACGAATCCGAAGTTTCTTTAACTGCAGTCAACCTTTCTACCTTTAGACAAATTGAATCCTTTCAATCCCTTATAGGGCAAAAGGATCTACGTACTCAAACAACTGAAAAAAATGACGACAGTACTGTTCGCTTTCATCTTTCCTTTAAAGATATTTTTTATACGCCATAACAGATATCAAAGCCATTTTCCCCTTTATTGGTATTTTAACATATATTTATTAGTGGCTACCTGATCAAATGGTTATGGAATGGCTTAATCGAATTCTTTAGATCGTAGAGAGTGGTTCTTTGTTAATTTTGATGCCTTTGGGTATTGTTTTGATAACAATTCTATCACTGATAAAAAATTTAGTAAAATTTTACCACTTTGAAACTTCATTGTGCAATGAAACACTCACGATTCAATATGGTCTGTTTGAAAAGGAAAGTACAAAAAATTCTCCTGAATAAAATTCAAGGAATCCGCTTCATAAACAATTATTTCGAGCATTCTTGAATCGGGGATCGATTGAAATTATTCTGATAGGTGGTCAATAAAAAACAGAAAGAGGGCTGAGTCGTGTTTATTTATTCCCTCTAATCCCTTTAGCGAATGATTACAAGGAATTAAATCGTTTCTTGCCAACCTTTAATTTTTATCCTCCCGAATTAACCCTAGTCAGTAAAGAGCGTCTCATCTATTTTGGCGCTGATATCTATTAATCAAAGCCCCCGTACTATTGATAGGATTCCATTACCATTTACTTTTGGAGTTATGCTAAGTTTGCTTTTCATCTTTTTACTGGTTAGAGGCTATGTGAATTGTCACCGTTGTAAAAATAAGATAATGTATATTATGTAAACCCATATAAATAAATTGTATTTCAAACTAAAAAGCCTAATAGAATCATTCTATTAGGCTTCTAACGAGACGGACCAAGCTATGATTAAAGATCTGATTCAACGGCTGACTCTTCTATTGAGAGGTCACTTATAGTTTCGTCTTGAAGAACTGTTTGCTCAGCATCAAGTTGAGTTTCTTCAGTTTCAGCGTCATCTGCTGATTTCTCAACCGTTGTTTCTTCAATTTGTTCAACTGATGTTATTTCTTCTTCGATCGCTTCATCTGTAGAAAGCTCTTCAAAAGTATCGCCGACAATCACTTCTTCTACGGAAGCTTCTTCACTCTGATCTTCACTAATACTTTCTTCATCAATTTCAATTGCTTCATCCACAGCAACTTCATCATTAAGAGCTTCGATGGTAGCTTCTTCTTCAGTGACTTCTGTTGCAATCACTTCTTCGGTTTCTGTTATCTTATCATCAAACAATAATTCTAATTCATGAATCATTGAATAGACATCTCTTAAAGTAGAATTTGGATTTAATTGAACCCCAACTGCTTTTGTAAGTGTTCGATTGATTTTAGAATATACTTCATAAGGTTGTTTACCGAGAACTTCTTTATCCCGTCTAAATCTTGTGTTCCAAATCACTTCATCTAGGATTGATTGAACATAAATATTAGCACGAGAATCTAAATGAAGATCGGGTGTATGGGCTGCTTTTGTTTCTAAAGCTTGCAATTCAGCCATTCTTTTTTCAATTTTTTCTTTTGAAGCAAATGGATCTGATAAAGTAACTAGTGTTCTTGTAATTGCAAATCCATAATCTTTATGTATAGATAAATCTTTATTTTTGAGTTCACTTGTTGCATAATCAATGGACTCAATAATGTTTTTTAAAGCATTCATCCGGCTACCAATTGAGTTTAGGTTAAATATAGTATCTGATTGTTTTATCCCATTTAACTCGCCACCGAGTTTATCGATTAACTTAAAGGCTTGTTCTAATGATTTTTCATATTTTTTAGAAAGAACTCTTTCAGAAATTTTTACCAGTTTATCTTCTTCAATTTTTAATTCTTTTAGATCTGAAGCAACCTCATGATCTTTTACAATGTCTGGAAGTGTCAAGTCTTTTGATACGATTGATCCCACTTCGTAACCTAAAATTGATTGAAGTTTTTCTTGTAATTGTTGAACGGATAAATTAATATCCTTGACAGTCGATTTTGGATCCAACTGCACACCTACGGCTTTAGTAATTGTTTTATTAAGATCATTATACTGTTCAAAAGGAAGTTTACCTAATATGTTTTTATCTCTGATAAAACGTGTATTCCAAATGGCGTTATCTAATTTAGCTTTTACATAGATTGTTGCAATGTCCTCTTCAGTTAAATCTGGATAATCATTGATGGCCTCTTTTAGATCTAAGATTTGTTGTACTTGATGATCGATTGAAGCTTGTGAAGAAAATGGGTCTGCTAAAGTGATTAAAGCTTTAGTGATTGTATATCCCATGTCTTTATGGGCATGGCTGACTTTATTAGTAGCTTCAGTCGTTGCGTATACAATTCCATCAATGATCGTTACTAATGCTTCAATCCGACTTCCAATTGTATCAACCTTTAATGGAACTTTGCCCGCTATGCTTGCTTCGAGAGTGGCTTCTTTCTTGATGTTTTCAACCAATTTTGAAGCTCTTTCAAGGATATTTTCATAATTTGTACCCGCTAAAACTTCTTTCAGATGCTTAATTTGCTCTTCTTTATCTTTAATTACGAGCAGATCTTCCTTGTGATCAGCTACACGATCACGTTTAGTGACTTCTACAACTTTACCTTGTAAGGCTTGATTAAGTTGACTTTCAATTTCAGCCACCGCTTGGTCGATTTCTCCAACGGTTGATTTTGGATCAAGTTGAATTCCTACTGCTTTTGTGATTGCGCGATTTAAAGAATGATAGACATTGGCACCCATCTTACCTAATATTTTTTCATCCCGAATAAAACGCGTATTCCAAATGGCTTTATCTAATTTAGCTTTTGAGTAAATAGTTGCTGTATCTTTTTCACTGAGATCTGGTAGAGCAGCTGCCTCACTCTTGGTTTCTCTCAATTCAGCAATTAATTTCTCAATGCTATTGTTCGAAGAAAGCGGATTCAACAGAGTGTATGTAAGATGTGTAATTTTTAATCCCATCATATGGTGGGCATCGATTATTTTATTATTCAAATGATTAACGGAATAATCAATTGCCTCAATTACTTCTGTAATAGCAGTTAGACGTGGCCCTATTGAATTTAAAGCATAAATTGTTTCAGGATTTATACCCTCGCCTTTTGCTATTGCAGTAGCGTCTGAGATGACTGTTTCTAAAATATCAAAACTTTTATTTAGGAGATCTTCATAAGGAGTCCCTAAGACCGTTTGTTCTAATGCTTCTAATTTGTCTTTTTGATTTACTATTTCTATTGCTAAATCTTGTACATTTGCACTATAAGCTTGCGAAGTATTTGACGCTTCTTGTGCGTATATTGATTGTTGCATCAGAGGAGTTCCAACACTAGCTAGCAATAATGCACTTGAAAAAATGATTGACATTTTTCTCATAAATACCACCTCGATCTATTATGATAAAATAATTATAACACGATTAGAAAAAAAATCAATATTTTATCTCGAAACAGTTTGATACAAATTGCTTATATTAAAATGCGTAATATGTTCATTCTCAAACCCTCCCATTTAAAATAAAAAAGAAACAATCTAAAATGTAGATTGTTTCAGGATTTGATACTTTATTCAATGGATCAATTATTGCTCATTAATCAGCTTCTCAACCGTCATAAAGTCTTTTGAGGTTCCCAGTATTACCAACATATCCCCTTTATGGATGACCGAATGAGGTTCAGGATTTCCAAGAAAATCACCCGAATCTCGAATAATTCCAACTATATTAAAGCCATGTTTAGCTCTCACGTCTAAATCGATTAGACTTTTATCCACCCATAATGAAGGGGTGGTTACTTCGAAGATGGAATAGTCATCAATAATATTAAAATAATCAACAAGATTCTTAGAGGATAAACTATAAGCTAATTTACGGCCACTTTCTTTTTCTGGAATAATCACTTTATCAATGCCAACCTTTTTAAGAACTTTGGCATAATAATCGGTAGAAGCTTTGCCGATGATTGTTTTTACACCGATTTCTTTTAAAGTGATGGTAGATAATATAGACGCTTCTAAATCCGATCCAATTGCAATAATGGCTGTTTGGATATTCGCTAGCCCTAACTCATGAAAAACCTCAATGTTTTTGATATCTGCGCAAATTGCATGGGTTACATAAGGAGCGATTCGGTTGATGCTTTCTTCATTATGATCAATAATAATCACTTCATGTCCTAATTTCATTAAATTCTCCGCTAAACTACGCCCAAATCTTCCGGCGCCAATCACTAGATATTCCTTCACATAATCACCCCACTAAGATACTTTCTTGTGCTTCGCGATAATTGTTCGAGGCTTTGGATTTGAAGAAGACAAACACCATCGCCATGGGTCCAATTTTACCAAAAATCATGGTAAAGATTATCACTATTTTACTCATCACACTTAAACTGGCTGTAATTCCTTGGCTTAATCCCACTGTACCATAAGCAGAGATAATCTCATAATAAAGATTAACCAGTGACTTATTAGGTTCAAAGAGGGTAAGCAAGATTAAAGCGATACCCACCCAAGAAAAAGAAAGAAAGAAAATGGCCAGTGATTTCAATATATTCTTCCTAGGAATCCGACGTCTAAAGACAACGGTATCTTGACTTTCGCGCAAATACGACAGAGTATAAAGAATTAATAAGGCAAAGGTTGTAACTTTTAAGCCACCGGCTGTTCCTCCGGGTGCCCCCCCAATAAACATCAGTAGATTCGTCACCAAGTAGCTCGGGGTGCGTAAGCCTCCTTGTTCGATCGTCGCAAAACCAGCCGTTCTTGTCGTTACCGATTGAAAAAAAGCCGCAGTCAATTTATCCACAAGATTTAAGGGTCCTAACGTACTAGGATTTTGCCATTCAACAACTAAAAAGAATAAGGCAGGTAAGATAATTAAAAGACTTGTTGTCACTATAACAAGTTTTGTATGCAAGCGAAGAGGCTTTCCATTTAAGTAATGGTGGATTAAATTTCTGCTAACTGAAAAACCGAGTCCCCCTACTATAATTAAGAACATTAGTACGATATTTATCCAATTATTATCGACATAGCCCATAAAACTTTGGTCACCGATAATATCAAAGCCGGCATTACAAAAAGCAGAAACAGAGTGAAAGATACTATTGATGACGCCTTTAATGACCCCATATTCAGGTATAAATTGAAAGCTTAATAAAACAGCACCAATGGCTTCAATAATTAAAGTAGAATAAGCGACATACCGCACAAGGTCTGCTACCTCACTAAAAGTAGTGGTGTTTTTTTCTTCTGCTAAGAACTTACGATTAGAAAAAGACAGCCGTCTCCCCATTAACATACCAATGGTTCCCACACCGGTCATGATTCCAATACCGCCTATTTGTATGAGAATTAAAATGACCGTTTTACCAAATGGCGACCAATGACTTGCGGTGGTTAAAGTCGCTAGACCCGTGACGCAAACTGCAGAAGCGGCTGTAAAGATACTATCAATCAATGAGGTCTGCACACCCTCATTAGTTGCAAAAGGTAATTTTAAACAGAGGCTCCCAATTAAGATGAGGCCCAAGTAGCTATAGAAGAATAATTCAGCAGGATTGATTGAAATGAGATCTTTTTTCCACTGGTTATAGACAAGCATGACTTTCCACCCTTCTGTGCACAAAAGTTAGTTATATCGTGGTTTAGCTTTTTTAATTTTGCTATTCCTATAGTAGTGAAAAAAAACAGGAATTTCAAACACAAATTACTCATTGTTTATTTTGACCAGCAACTTATCAATAGACTCATTTTACCCTAGAAAAGCTACGATTAGCTTTTTTTCTTTTGATGAATAAAACTATAATAGACAAGAAAATAAATAAGCTTAACGCAATCGTAAGCCATAACTTCCATGGAGATGGCTGTCTTCTTGTTATTGTCTCTTGAACGCTTTCTTTCGGATATGGAATACGTTTACCAATAACCAATAAGCGATGACTATTAATCATATAGGGTGTGCAGGTTAATAAAGTTACTCGATCTTCTGCTTCTTCAATTTTGAGGGATTCAAAATCATTAGGTTCAATCACTTTGATTTCAATCACTTGATAAGCTAAATCATCGCGCAAGTTATGGAGGAAAAATAAGTCGCCAACTTCCATTTTGTTTAAATCAGAAAATAATTTGGCGCTAGGTAAGCCTCTATGAGCTGTAATGACGCTATTTGTTCCTTTACCACCAACAGGTAAGCTGGTTCCTTGGAGGTGAGCGGCTGCTTTTTGTAAGACTTCTTCAGTCGCTCCTGCATGGATAGGTAATGAGAGATCAATCTTAGGAATATCGATAAAGCCTATCTGTTCATTGATTTCGAGCATGCGAGCATATTCTTTAATTCCTTCCTTTTGTTTTTTGGTAAAAGGATCCACCACGCCATTCATACTAGGAAGGATGGTCGAATTATAAGCATGGGCTAATTCAATCCGACGGTCTAATTCAGTTTGTGATATTTTGATAGATTGGTCCCTAAATTCTTCTACTTGCGTTCTTGCCGCTTGGTTATGAATATAACGCGCTACAAAAGGATAGGCGACCAAGGTCAAACCCAAAAGGAAAATAAAAATGTTTAAAACAGCTTTGATATTTCTTCTATTGATTGTAGCCACCTACTTTCCATTGTCAGTCTTTTTTCGATTATACAGCCAAAAAAGAATAGTAAGTAGTAGTAAAAGTAACAGGAGTAATAAAAGCCAGCGGTACTTGATAAAGAAGTTCATAGAGGTCTTGCGGTCTTTTTCAAATTCATCCTCTACATAAGGAATACGGTGTCCTCTAACCAGTAGGCGGTGACTATTGATCATATAGGGGGTACAAGTAATTAATGTCATATAATCATGCTCTGGAACAATATCAAGATATCCTATTTCATGAGGTAAGATGACATCGATTCGATCGACTTGATAGGCTAAAGTTTCATTTAAGTTGTTAAAATAAAAGACATCATCTATTTTTAACTTGTCTAAATGCGAAAATAAACGTGCATTCGGCAACCCTCGATGCCCTGTAATAACTGCATGGGTGTGAAGTCCACCTACCGGCAGACTTGTCCCTTCTAAATGTCCGATTCCTTTTTGCAGCACTTCTTCACTGGTTCCAGCAAAAACTGGTAAGTATTCATTTATTTTAGGAATATCAATGACACCAATTTGTTCATTAATCTCCAACATATGCGCATAGGCTGCACGTCCTTCTTGATGATCTTTTTCTGAAAAAGGATCCGAAAGCTTTGAAACGCCCTCTTTTTTCTGACTTAATTGGTCGTTGTAGGCTTGGGCAAGAAAAACACGTCGGTCCACTTCTTGTATAGACAGTTGTTGCACAGCCTCCTTATAGCTATTCACTTCCACGCGTGAGGCTTGGTCATAGAGGTAACGTGAAATAAAAGGATAGCACAAAGCTATCCCTCCCATTATAAAAAGTAGATTATAAAAAAAGAGTTTAATTTTTTTCTTCTTCATAAAGTTTACATGAAATCCTTTCTGTACCAGTTGTCGACTTATAAAAAAGAATGAATAAACCGATGGTTATAAAAAGAAAAGCAAGGTAGAAATAATTAGTTTTACATTCTCCTGTCGTTGGTAAAAAGCCAATATCACTTGGTTTAGAAGGTCGGTTAATAGGAATATCTTGCTCTTGCTTTGATGCTTCAACTGGATGGTTGACGATCTCCATTACAGTATAGTTCCAATAACTCTGACTGGTTATTTCAAAGGGAATGGCTTGTTCAAAGGGTTGGTATTTTAGACCTTGTACAATGGGGGCTTCGATTTCGATAAGATAGTATTTTCCTAAGGGCAGATTATTGACTTCAAAATATCCTCGTGAATCAGATTCTACAATGTAGAAAGACCCTTCTTTCGAAGAGACTGGTTCGAAGAGGCGTTTTTTACTATTCCAAGTGACTACTTCAAAGCGTGCACCCATCAAGCCTTGCGCCGGCTTTTTATGGTTGACCTTTCGGAAATGTTGTCCGCCCTTTTCAAGCCCTTCTTCAAATGAGCTTTCATCTGTAGGCTCTGTGGTTGAGTCTTGAGAAGTCTCTTTAGCAATCAGATAATTTTTTACTAAAACTTCAGTAACTTCACCAGCCTTAATAGTGAAATGTATTTTTTTTGAAAGCTGATACCCATCGACCGTTTTTAGTTCAACTAATACATAGTCTCCTTCTGGTAATGAAGCGAGAGTGATTTCACCAAGAGAATTCGACTTCAATTCAGCCTTGCCCGAAGGATCCGTTGTAAAATGCCCCTCTTTAAACAACATTGGCTGGTCTGAATTCGCTGCATAAATATAAAAAGTAACATTCGCTAAATTCTTCCAATCATCCATTTGGTTAGTGGTCACTTCACCGATCACTTTGATTTTTAGGTAGCCCGTTTGAACGCGCTTAGGGAAAACATCAACTTCAAAAGCGTTTTGATAAGGCAAATCGATGATAAATGGTACCGTACGTTCTTCTTTTTTACCGGCTTGATTGATTTCTAATCCGTAATAGCTACCATCCGGAAGCCCGTCAATAATGGCTAGAGAATTTTCATTCGTTTTTGAAGAGTAAGATTGTTTAAATAGATGATCTAATTCACTAACTTTCTTTTCTTTTAAAGAAGCGATATCTGCTTGAGAATAGGTGGGATCGACCTTCCATACTCTATATTCTCTTATTGTTTCACTATCAACAGAATGAATGATCAAGCGATTGGATGTGGCTGAAATATGATTAAACGGTATGATCATTAAGGTAAAAAGCATCAATAGAAATGTAGTAAGTTGTTTAAATAACTTCATATCATACCTCCTAGTTTGAATATCCTTTGTTAAGGGAAATAGGCCTATTTCCCTTAACAAAGGATGGAGAAAATCTCCATACCTTAAATTCTTAATCGTTTAGGCTTCTTCTTTGGCCTTACGACGACCATAAATTGCAAGGAACATTAGTAATGCGCCTGCTACGATGAAGATGACAGTCCCCATACCACCAGTTGCTGGGATAGATGGACGTAAATTATTAGTAATCTCAAGTTTTTGATTATCTTTTTCTACTGAAAAATTAACAGCATCGGCTAACAACTGATAACCCTCCGGTGCTTTAGTTTCTTTAACTGAATACTGCGATGGTTTAGTTCCCTCATTTCCTTGCGCTGAGTATGCCAGTCCGTCAATTGAAAAATTACCCTCGGCATCAGATTTTAATTGGATAACCTTACCAACCATTGCATCTGGGAATTTTGGATTACTCTCGGCATTGTTAAGGGTGATAAGATGTTCGTTCCACTTCATCGGAGCATTATCTTCTAAGACAGTAAAAACAGCTTCTGAAAGAGCTTTCTTATTGGAGTCAACTTTTTGAAATTCTTGACTTCCGTATTTGATCGAAACATCATTTGAAGCGCTAGTAGTCTCTTCTACCACACTATTATTGTAAGTAATTGTTGCATTGTTTGTAATTGGTGTATCAGTAGATGAGTGAGTGCCGTTAAGGTAGGCAGTAAAACTAACTTCAATAAATGGTGTTTCATTTGTATTGGACGAAATACCATCGATTTCATTATCAGCGATTTTATTTCGATTTGCTAAAGGAACTTGAGAAGCGATTTGTTCGATACCCTTTGGTGTTAAAGCAATACTTATAGTTTGACCACTGACTGAATAATTGAAATGATCTTCTATAATTAACGTTTCATTTCCCACCTTAATCGTCGGTTTAAGGTCATCATGCTTAATCGTTAAGGCCGGATCTAACTGGTCTGTAAAGGTATATTTTGAATATTTTTCAATATTTGTTGGGATGGTTCCTTTTAAAATATATTGAAAAGCTTCGCCAACATTGAATGAGGCTTCGTTAAAACCTAACTTAGCAATATCCTTACCGATAACCGGAAAAGCACCTGTAACGTTTTTAGGATAAATATGAATATCTTTAAGATATTCACTACCGTCAAATTTAGTCATTGGAAAAGCAATTACAAATGGAACCGCTAATGACTCCGTTACGGAATTTGGTTTTTTTGTTTCAAAAACAGCAAAGTATTTAGGGTTAGCAGGATCAACATTTACTGTCCATTCAACCGTTCCATTTGAATCGGTTTCACCGAGAAGTTGGCCTCCAGATGCTGGCTGGGTAGGCTTTGTACCAGCAATTGCTTTATCATAGCTATCTTTATCAATTTCATAAGCTGTAAAGCTTACTCCAGATAAGGGTTTTACATTGGTACCGAGAGTAGAAAGGTCTGTAATTATTGTCCCGTCCTGGTTTGCTTTTGGCAAATCAGAATTATATGAATCTGCTTGCAGTTTATGAATGGTTACCTTTGCATCGAAAGGTTCTGTTGCAAATACTGAAGGGGCCTGAGTTAAAATGTTCGAGAGTCCCAAAATAAAAACAAGGACTGCTGTTAATAAGTTGCTTTTTTTCATGTGTTTACTCCTTTTCATGTGTTTTTTTGATTGAAGATAATAAAAACTTGTTAAAGCCATTAATATGAAGCCGGAAACTAGATAAATCAGCACCCCCGTTCCTCCAGTAAGTATAAGGTCATGCGATTGGTAATTCATTACAACAATTTCATTGTCATTACCGTCAGAGCTTGTATCTCGTTTGCTAATAAAATCGACTTGCTTTTCATCCAATATGAATTCCGCTTGGCCTGTTTTATTCCCTTGGGAATCGGTACTTTCAATAATTTCAATAGTTAATGGTTGTCCCAGGAGCTTATAGCCTGCAGGTGCCTTTTCTTCATATAATAGGTACTTTCCAAGAGGTAAATCTTTAAAGACGATGGAATTATAATTATTCTGGCTAACGACTTGATCAATAAGACGGTGATCTTTATTATCCTCAGCTTTAGATTTTAAGCGAAAGATGCTGCCAGTTATTCTTGTAGTAGGGTCCTCACCGTCAATTTTATTGAAACTAAAATCGGTCCTGATAAGTTCATTAATCACAACATAGCCCTTATTAGCATCTAGGACGATTGCATTTTCGTTCTTAATTAAATCATCCGGCATTATAGAGACGTTGTTACTTCTATCTACTTGAATGATAACTGGCTTAACAATTTTTCGATAGCCATCTGGTACAAAGCTTTCATCCAGATGGAAATAAACATAATTCTCCTCTGTTCTGATGGGACGATAATTAGATAATTCTTGGTTAAAACTAACTCTTCCATTGGTATCACTGGTAACTGTCCAGCTTTCATGACTCGAACTTAATCCACTTGCTGGGTCCCCTTCCATACGGGTCAATGTAAAGCCGGCACCAGCTATAGCATTGCCATAGTCTCCATTTTGATTATTAATATCATCCCGTTTCCAAAATTCAATTTCGATCGGATGGAAACGGTTGATCACTCTCGGAATGCCATCACTGCTTTCGAAATTCCAATGGGCATCAGATTGGGAAAGCCAAGTTAATTCTCCCTTGTCAGAAACTTCTACTTTTGCACTGATACCTCCTCCACTTATTGTCTCATAATTAACAGGTGATTGGGTTTCTACAACTTCATAAGTTTTGCCAACTGGCAAATTCTTGAATGCAAGCAAGCCATCTGCTCCGGTTACTTTAGTAGCCAAAGCTTGTCCGACTCGTTCTTGTTTTTGTCTATCGTACTCATAAATTTGAAAGCTTGCACCTTCTAAAGGGGGCATTGACTCGATAGACAGACCTTCATTATCATCTGCTACTTTCTTTAGTTGGATATTGGTGGGGTTTTGACGATTAATGGCAAAATCTAAGCGATAGTTGCCAGAGTCGTCTTTTGTTAAGAAGTCCTCCTCATCAGTACCTTCTATACGGGTGATGTGAGGGCGTATTCCTCCTGCATCCGAAACAATCTCTATTTGATAGACATTATTTGACCTTAAATGAGTGTTGGGACTACTCAATTCCCTTAATTCATATTTACCTGTTTCTACATCGGTAAAACCTGCTGTTCCCGTCGCATTGGTCGTGGCTGTTTGTAGATAATCTTTTCCTTCTATTCCCTTTAGTTCAAATTGCACACCAGCTAAAGGAATAACCGGTTGCGTAAAAGGATCCAACTCTTCCCCTTTTTCACTATAGCCGTATTTCACAATTTTAAAGTTCGAGTCCACTAGGTTTGAAACGGTATAGCCTTGATTGTCATCTCCAGTGAGCAATTGATTGTATTCTGGCAGTATATCCGCAATATATTTATTGTCTAGCGTATCCAATTTTATCTCAATGATATCATAGGCATCGCTTTGGGTAACGTAACCTGGTGGAGCTTGTATTTCTTGTAAACGATAGAAACCTAGGGGGAGATCGTTAAAAATGACTGTGCCATCTGCAGCTGATTGAGCGATCAGAGCAGTCTGATTCGAGTCCTCAATATATTCACCTTGATCATTCTTGATAACAGGCGTTAAAGTAAACTTTGCCCCTTCTAACGGCAAGTCGTTAAGTCCCACCTTGGTGAATTGAATGGTATAGGTTAAGAGTTTGTTAGTCATTTTGATCTGATCCTCTGCCCCATCTACGACACTTGAACCAGTAAATTCGTCTGATCCAGTAGGGGGTTCCATAGTGACTTGTCCAAATTCATCTGTTGTAATTTTCCATGTTGCTTGACTCTTTTGATACCCTAAAGGTGCTCGAATCTCTTGAATAGTAAAGGTTGAATTAGGTTGAGTGGCTGTTCGATTGAGAGTCACTCGCCCTTTTGTATCACTTGTCTTTATTAAAACCTCTTCAGTTTTAGCGTCATTAACCACACGGAATTGAGCCCCTGATAAAGGCTTGCCTTTTTCATCTACCTTAAAGAAGGAATAGGATTCTCTAGTATTGGTATATTCATAAAGATTAGAAACTGGATTGCGTTTTAAAAGGGGTTCCACTTCTTTTTGTGTGTCTAAGTTAATTGTTTGAATATTTTTAATTATTAACCCGCTGTTATCTGCTAATAATTCCAAATCAAAAAGGGTTTTTAAATTTTGTTTTACATAGCCAGGCGGTGTTTTTGTTTCTATTAATTCATAGGAGCCGACTCCTAAGTCCTCAAATTGAACCTCTCCACTGGAATCCGTTGTGACTGAAGCAATCTCAGCTTCAAAGGGCTGTGTTTGTTTCAAATCAAATTGAGCCCCAGCTAAACGGCTTTCATTTAAGCCAATTTTTGTGAACTTAAAATCAAGTGTATGTTCTTGATTGATAAGATTAAAGCTTTGGCTATCATCTGTAGAATTTATCTCACTAATATTGCTTGTATTGCCTTGTAGACGGATCTTGCCATCTGCATCCACCACCAGGGTCCATTTGTTATTTTGGGGCAAATAGTAGCCAATTGGGGCCTTGTCTTCAGTTAAGAGATAACTTCCCTCTGATAAGCGACTGTATTCAAAAATTGCTGACGAATTGCTAGTTTCTTTTGGAATTACTGTTCCATTAAGTGTTTTTAATGTAAATTGAGCATCTTCAAGTAAATCGCCTTGTTTATTAACTTTGCGAATTCTTAAACGATTGGGTTTGTTTTCTAAAACAGGTGCTTTATCACCTAGTGAAGTGACATTACCCTTATAAGACTCTCGATAATTTTTGGCAAATACAGCTGTTTTATCAGCATTTTGCACAATATCAAATAAAATTGTCTTCTCACTTTCAAGGTACCCATCGGGCGCATTAATTTCTTTAAGTTCATAAGTCCCTACACTTAAGTCCTTAAATGGAATATTTCCTTGTGAATCAGATATAACAGTCTGACTAAAGTAAGAATCATTTTGTTTATTAAGCTTAAAAACAGCTCCAGCTAGCGGCTTGTTGGTTGATAAATCTACTTTTTTAAAATTAACATCTGTAACTAATAAATTCAGTCGAACTACTGCAGCATTTGAAAAAACCATATTACCGTTAGTAGCCCTAGGACGAATCGTAGAAACAGAGTCGGAAGATATAACACCATCCGAGGATAAATGAAAAGCACCAAAGAATTGACCGTATTTAACATTTGGAAATGGGTTACCACCTGGACTTTGTTGCAAAGGTTCTATGGAAGGTTTCGCATAGCCATAGGGAGTTTGAGAAACTTCCACATAAAAATATGGATAAGCTGAATTGCGCGGCGTGTCATAATAAGAAGTAAAACCATTAGTCCCTGTAACAGATTCAGAATTATTTTCATCTACTACCAGTGTAAGGTCATAGCTAATAGGGACAGACCAAGGTATATACCGATATTGATAGAGCTTAATAGTAACACCTGGTACTTTATTATAAAACTGGTCTAAGGCTAAGATATTAAATTTTTTTGAGACGGGTGTGGTAGAATCCGTTGCTGATCGCGCTTGGATATTAGAAAATCTTGCTATTACTTCATATTCTACAGGTAATTTAATGGTTTCACCGTCAGGAAAAGTGATGGATAAAATGGTTTGGAAGACCCCTGTTTGCGAAGTATCTATGGCTTCCTCCCATTCGTACAGCACTTCTTTCGATAAATCACTGTAATTTTCGACTACATTTTCCGCTAACAAAGGTTGATCGACTTGAACAAGAATTTCATCTTTTAAGATCGGCTCAGGATTTAGCTGAGTACTTTTATCTTTTGTTTGATCTTCTTGACTTGATACTTTATTTTCTTGATTTATAGTAGTTGCATTATCATCAACTATCGTGACTGTTGTTGATTCTTCGTTTGTCGCTAATTCTTTATTATTGTCATCGTTTTTAGGAACAGTTTGCTGGGCAGTAATCTTCCTATTCGAAAAAAGCGTAACGGCTTTAACGGTAAAACTTTTACTCATCGAATCTGAACGATCTACCTCTGCTTGCAGTGTATGTTTAAAGTAAGCTTTTGGTATCCAAAATTGATAAACTTCTTCATTAGCATTCGCTTTGAATCCGACTTGCCAAAGTTTCTCTTTTTCTTCATTATAAGGATTTTCTGGTGCTAATGGTTCTTCCATTGTAAAAACTTCAGGTTCTACTAAATCAGCTTGACTTGGGGCTTGTGGTTCAACTAGGTCGGAAGGAATTTCAAGACCACTCTCAATTAGTTGGTTATATTGTGTCCAGTATGCTTCTAGTTCTTGCTCATAATTTGCATATTCTAGCTGATAAGTCTCTAGGGCTTCTTGGTAGGCTTGCCACTCAAGATCATTTTGCTTTTTGGCTTCCAGATAAGTTTGGTATTTTTCTTCGTAATGAACCTTATCCTGCTGATAGGCCTCCATCTCTTCGCGGTATTGCATAAAATTCTTAATAGCCCTATTAAAATCTGATTGCTGATTCACTAATCGCATGGAAATAGTTTCTTCTTGATTGGTAATAAGTTTAAATGAATGGACTTGTTCAAATTCAGCATCTGTTTCAAACATTATAAGCTGATCACTTGGTTCCATATTATTGTTGCTATTCAAAAATATTTGCCAAGTAGAAGGATTATTTTTTAATTGAAGAATATTCGGGTCTATTGCTTCTTGGGCATAGGCCGTAGTGAAAGTTTTAAAGGGAATGGTTGATAGAAGCAATAGGAGCACTAACATAGTATTCCAAAGGGTTTGTGAATATTTTTTCAATTTTATCACCTCTTAATCGTTGTGTATTCTATAACTTAATAGCATTTTAAGATCATAATCAATTGCATAGCTTTCTTCAAATATTATATCTAAAAAAACAGTTCCATTGCAAATGAATCTATAGCATTTATAAAAAAATTAAACATTAAGAGCAAAAATAACTATGAATCCGAACATTCGGCTTAAATTTCTTGTAAAAAATCATATAAATCTTTCTCCAAAGAAGACTCTATGATAGACTATTTTAGTAAATGGGTGATGGCGGTCTTCCGTCGTTTTTTTCATTTATACATTGTTGGTCGATTAATTTATCTCAATGAGAGAAAGGAATTTGATTATGAAAAGAACAGTAGGTACCGTAGTAAGAGGGTTAAGAGCACCAGTTGTCCATGAAGGAGACGACTTAGTCAAGATTGTTGTGGAGACTTTATTAGAATCTTCTAAGGAAGCTCAGTACAAGATAGAGGATCGAGATGTTCTTGCGATTACGGAATCCATTTTAGCGCGTGCCCAAGGCAATTACGTGACCCTTGATCAAATTGCAAAGGACATTCAGGATAAATTGCAAGCCAAAAAAATAGGAGTTGTCTTCCCTATTACAAGTCGTAACCGTTTTCAATCAACCCTTAAAGCGATTGCTCGTGCAGCCGATGAAGTGATCGTTCAATTGAGTTATCCGTCCGATGAAGTGGGAAATCCGCTTATGTTAATTGAAGATTTGGATGATGCTGGTATTAATCCATGGACAGATGTCTTCACAGAAGCAGAAATAAAAAAAATATTTGCCGATATGAAGCACCCATTCACAGGTGTTGATTATTTAAGTCTTTACCGAGAAACCATCGAAGCTGAAGGAGCTGCTTGCACGATTATTTTAGCTAACCAACCAAAAGCTGTCCTAGATTACACAGACACCATAATTACAGCAGATCTTCATACACGCAATCGTACTCAAAAACGCCTATTACAAGCTGGTGCTTCAAAAGTACTCCGACTGGATGAGATTATGAATCAGCCAGTCGACGGTAGTGGTTCGAATCCAGAATTTGGATTGTTAGGTGCAAACCTATCTTCTGATGAAATCGTAAAACTCTTCCCTATTAATGGTGAAGCCTTTGTCAGTGAGGTCCAGTCTTTAATTAAAGATTTAACTGGTAAAACAATCGAAGTTATGATTTACGGTGACGGCGCTTTTAAAGATCCTCAAAGTCAAATTTGGGAATTAGCCGATCCGATAGTATCCCCTGCATACACCAGTGGGTTAGAAGGAACACCTAATGAAGTAAAGCTAAAGTATTTAGCAGATGGCAAATTTAAAGATCTTGAAGGTCAAGATTTACAAACGGCTATTTCAGATTATATTGCAGGCCATGCGGAGGCGAGCCAAGACCAAGCAGAAAGAATCGGAACTACCCCGCGTCAACTAACAGACCTATTAGGTTCTTTATCTGATTTAACTTCTGGCTCAGGTGATAAAGGAACACCTTTCATCTATATCAAAGGTTACTTCGATAAGTTTTCTGATCAATAATTTTACCCTTTAAATAAAAACTCTGTTAAGCACCTGAGTGTTTAACAGAGTTTTTTTAGATTAATTCACGAGGTAGGATGTTGTTCTTGTTTTCAAAACATCTAAAATGGTATTAAGCTCACCTTCTACTAAGTTTTTTGCGGCTTGGTCGGTATAAAGAGCACTGTGTGGTGAGGAGATGATTTTAGGGTGATTTAATATTTGAAAGAAGGTTTCATCTGAAATTTTTTGATTTTTAAAGCCATTGCCTGCATAAGGGCCTTCACCCTCAGAGCTATCCAGACCAGCTCCGGCTCAATGGTTTTCATCTAAAACTTTGATCCAGTCATTGGAATTAATGATGCCACCACCTGCCATATTTAATAAATAGGCAATTTGTTTAAAGCCAATCTTAGCTAAACTTTCATAAAAAGTATTATCTATTTGGGCTACTTGCGAGATTGTTATACGGTCATACTTATCTAAAGAGTCAAAATATTTACTACTTAGAAAATGACTGCACAAGGTGAAGTCTACTTGATGCGATATGATTTTATAAATATACTCTCTCCTACATTACTAAATATAAATTCGCTTGTCTTTTTTAGCAAAAAAGTTGCATTAATTAATCTCTATAACTTTTAGATGCTTAAAATATTTTCAAAAAGTCCCTAAAGCTCTTTTTATTTTCTTCTTCCCAATTGTAAAGCTTGTCTTCCAGTTGACTGATAATTTCTTCTTTATCTTGAGGGAACTTCCCACTTAATGAAATTGTATTTGAGGAGTGATTTCCATTTATTTTGATATTTGTATTAATATGATTCAGTAGCATTAATTCTTCCTCTAAACTTTCACGAGGCGTCAAAATTACAAAGCCTTCTCTCTCTTCCTCTTTTAAACTAGATAAGTCTTCTGCATCGATTGTCAATAAAATAAGTTCTTCTGCATCGACATGGTTAATAAGTTTGGCAGTTTCAATGGCATGTCTATCAGATAAACCATTTCCACCAGCTCCTATAACAGTCACTATAGAATAGTTAATGCCTACTTTTTTCAATTTTTTTAAAGCGATTTTTTCTTGATGAATAGTTAGATGTTTATTGTAAAAGTTTAATGTTTGATCTGATCCTGTTTCAATTAAAAGATAAAGTTGGTCTAAACCGTGAAGTCTTAACTTCAATAAATCTTCTTCTGAAGAATCTAAAATACTTTGTGAGCTAGTAATACCTTTTAAAGTTTTTGCATTAGAAAGATCTTTTTTAATTGCAGGGATTATATTAATTAAACTCTCTATATCTACATCTAATATATTTTGATTAATAATCACTATCTCTTTTGTTTCTTCACCTTTTTTACTTTTTAATTCTTTCTTATTTATAATAGATTCTTGTACATTCAACGGTTTATTTGAATCGAATGCCTTTTGATCATTTTTAATAGCTGGGTGATGAATAGATATTTTTTGGCCTTTTAGCTGATTGGTTATGAAATTGACCATTTTTAAATAAAGTTGGTTCATAGTCTTAATCGCTCCTATTTGAATAGTTTATATATAAAAAGCTAACCCCAAATTATGGTTAGCTTAATTATATGATTGAACTTGTATCGGTTTCAACCACAGAAAGCATTAAGAAGCTTTTTGGTGAATTTTGCTACTAAGAATGATGTTAAAAATGTGGGAATAAGCCCTGTTAGAATTTGTGCAGATGCTTGTGTTACGTAAGGTTCTACACTAGGATAGCTTTGAGCGATTAAAGTGGGAAATGAAGCAGAACTTTCTAGCTTAGCATTGAAGGACATGCCCATTACACCATCATTTTTAAGTAAATACTTGTCTACTAAAAATAGTGGTGAGCTTACTAAATAGAAGAATACAACTCATCACACCGATTAATCCAAAATGCAAACTATCGACAATGTTCATAGCCTGACCGATTCCTCATCCTAATAAAGGCAGGAATAATCCGATAGCTGGCGAAAAAAGTTTTACTGCCTTTTTATCGATATTTCCAATAATAATTCCTACTACTAGGGGAATAAGAGTTGATAGCAAAGGCATCTAATTAAAGCCAGAGCTATCAGCTTTTCCAAGCGAATAGACGATTAATGGTAAAGTTGGTATTCTAAAAAAGACTATAAAGTTAAAGCCAATCTTATTTTCTTCTTGGGCATAATCAGTAACTAAGGGTAAGAAGATGGTTAGATTGGCTGAACATACTGCAAGAATAAGCGCTAAAAGACTAATACCTAAGAAACCTTCATCTCCAAATACCTTTAATATCAACCCCCCAATAATGATTGATAATTAGCTTTAACAAGAGAAAGGCCCCCTTCTCGTTGAATAACTTTCATCAAACTTTTTGTATTAATCATCGTTCCCAAACAAAAAGTGATGGCAGCCAAAATAAAAGCAATTGAGTTTTTACTTAGTATAGCCTCAGTCATTCTAACAATATAGGACAAATCAGGCCAGAAAGTGTGAAAATACAGAAGAAATTAGTAAGGGAAGGAGGAAAGTTCCAGCAGGTATTTTTTATCCACTGTAACAGATGGGACTCCTTTTTAACCTACAAACTCATCAACGACTGCAGCCATTGATATTGCCGAAATTTTTAATGATTTTTCATCGATTTCAAACTTTGGATGATGATGAGGGTAACTATTTTCTGGATCTTCATTGGCACCAATATAGAAGAAACAACCAGGAACTTCTTTAAGATAATAAGAGAAATCTTCCGAAGGAGAAATAGGTCCACTATCTTCAACAGCCTTAATATCAGAGATATTTAGACTTTCAAGTGCTGATGTAACCCTCTTAGTAACTGCAGGATCATTATATAATACAGGATAGTCTGGCTTATACTCTAATTCTGTTTCTACTTGGAAACTCTCTTCTAAACCTTTGGCTAATTGTGTTACCATATCTTGAATAGTCTTAGCTGTTTCTTCCGACATTGAGCGAACATCACCTTCTAGAACTACCTTATCTCGAATAATATTAAATTGACCTTTACCATCGAATGAACCAATTGATAAAACGCCCATATCAAATGGATTTACTCGACGACTAACTACCGTTTGAGCATTCATGACGAAAGACGAAGCAGCTACAATTGCATCGTTTGCATCATGTGGAGCCGAACCATGTCCACTTTTACCCTTAATGGTTAATTTAAAATAAGCTCGGGCAGTTTGGGTATTTCCTTCATGCGTATAAACGGTTCCGAGTTTAAACTGACTCATCACATGAGCACCAAAAATGTAGTCTACATTTTCTAAGGCTCCAGCTTTAATCATTGCTTTAGCTCCTCCTGGTGGAACTTCTTCAGCTGGTTGATGAAGGATTTTAATTGTACCTTTAATTTGGTCTTTTAATTCAATTAGAGACTCGGCTAAAATCAGCATATAAGCGGTATGGCCGTCATGACCACAAGCGTGCATTACCCCATTATTTTTTGATTTAAATGGCAAATCTACCTCTTCCGTAATAGGTAATGCATCAAAATCTGCCCTTAAAGCGATTGTAGGTCCCTCTTGACCCCCTTTAATTGTAATAACATGGCCATATTGTCCTCCTAAGTCCGTTTCGATATGATCTATGTCAAGGTCTTTATAGAAGTTTTTAATATATTTAGAAGTTTCTTTTTCTTGAAAGGATAACTCTGGATGTTGATGTAAATAACGGCGGATTTCAATTATGCGTTCTTCTTTATTTTCGATTTTAGAAATTAATTGCTCTAATAGTGTCATAGCAAACGCCTCCTCTACTCCATCATATCTACTTTAATTAAAAAGTAAAGACATACACATAGGGTGATATATAATTAAGACAAAAAAATTCTCATCAAATTCTTACAGCTTTTTTCTTAGAATTAGGTATAATGAAAGGACAGTTTAAAGTGAGGTGTCCTATGAATAATCAAGATTTTTATCGTAAAATGTTAGCCATTGCGATTCCGATTTCTTTGCAAAGTTTAATCGTTTCGTTTCTAAATACTTTAGATACCATGATGATCTCATCACTGGGACCGGAATCAATCGCAGGAGTCGGCTTGGCCAATCAAGTCTTCTTTTTTTTCACTATGATTTGTTTTGGTACAGCCACGGGAGCTTCAGTAATGATTGCTCAATACCATGGTCGAGGTGATCTTGCTAAATTACAAAAGGTTAATGCTTTCTCGTGCTTAATTACCTTTGTAGTAGCTTGTCTTTTCACTTTGTTGGCATGGCTAATACCAGAAAGAATATTAGGCTTAATGATTGATGATCCTGCTGTCATTGCAGAAGGGTCTAAATATTTAAGAGTAGTTGCTTGGTCGTATGCCTTAACTGGTGTCAGCTTCGTGAACAGTGTGGCTCTTCGCTCAACTGGAAACCCTCGTTCGCCATTAACAGCCGCTATAGTTGGTTTTGTTTTCAATGCTTTTTTCAATTATGCCTTTATTTTTGGTAAGTTTGGTTTCCCAGAATTAGGGGTAGTGGGAGCAGCAGTGGGTACAATCATTGCTCGATTAATGGAATTATTGGTTATCTTTTACACAGTCAGTCGCTATGATTGTCCGCTTAATGGTTCGATTAAAGAGATGTTTAATTTTAAGGGAGATTTTATTCAAAACTTTTTGCGCATCACCTTTCCTGTCATTGTTAATGAAACCTTTTGGGGACTCGGTCAAGTATTATATAGTGTGGCTTACGCCATGGTTGGTACTAAAGAAACAGCTGCCATTCAAGTTGTTTTTGCCATCCAGAACTTAGCCTTTGTTTTAATACGTGGTCTATCCAATGCTTGTACGATTATGTTAGGAAATACGATTGGGCGCGGCGTTATGGATGTTGTTTATCCTCATGCCATCCGTTTTCTTAAAATGGGCGGAGTCATTGCCTTATTTGTAGGCCTTTTCTTATCCGTTACCCCTTCAATTAGTTTACAGTTGTTTCCCAATTTAACACCAGAAGTCTATGAACTTTGTAAGACTTTACTAAATTATATGGGCTTTATCTTCATTTTAAAAGCTATTAACTCCATTCTGATTGTAGGTGTTCTAAGAGGTGGAGGCGATACGAAGTATTCCCTTTTCTTAGAAATGGGATCTGTATGGTTAGTAGGCGTTCCCTTAGCTTTTCTAGGAGCGGCTGTGCTTAACTTTTCTATTCAATGGGTTGTAATGTTAGCGGCCACGGAAGAAATTACCAAATTAGTGATTGGCCTATTTAGAGTAAAATCTAAAAAATGGATTCATCAAATCTCATAAAATAAAGACTGCCGCTCATAAACGGCAGTCTTTTATAATTAATGGAGTTCTTCTAATATTTCTTGCATTCCAGCTCTAGGAGGTAGTGTTGAATGAAGTGAAGCAAAAACCTCGTATCGACCAGTCGATCAAGCCAGATCGGTCAAAATATCTTTTGTAATATACGAATCCTTGACTTATTTTTAAGGCGAAGTCCGGTTCGATGAACGTAGCACGTCCAATAGCCACTAAATCCGTATAATTCAAGGCTCTTTGAGCAGCGTTAGCATCAAATACGCCTCCTAATAAAACAATTTGTTGGATAGTTAAGGGCACAGTTTCATGATCTAGGAAATCTAAATCCACAGCTGACGGACCATATACTGTTAAACCTTCGCTGGCTCTTTGATGAGCTTGGTAACCGGAATGGTGGATTTGTATAATCACTTTGTTGCCTTTAGACTTTACTTTTTAGCTAGTTCTTTTAAACCAGCTAAATAGGCATCAGCAAAGCGGCTAATTGCACCCTTCTTTGGTAATCCTCCAAGGTTTCTTGGCTGGAACCCCCTTTTTAACCCCCCCAAAAAGACATCATAGGGGGTTGAACAATCCGGTTAGCTAATTGTGCACCGTGTCTTAAGCGAATAGAATCTGTGAATTTCTTCATCTTTTTCCTTCTAAATTATTATCGTAAATATAAAGTATTAAAACTAGTTTAAACTATTAATTAAAAACTTCTACCTACTGAGACTTCAATAAGTAGAAGTTTGGATTGAGTGTCATCTGGGCTTAATTACCTTTTAATGAACCCGAAACAAAAACGGCATCACAAGTAATATCAATCCCCAAGTTTTGTAATTGGTTTTTAGTATCTTGTGATAGGATGATGCTAGAATGCGCTTGAGCACCACTTAATTTAGATAAGGCTTGATAGGCTGCTTGAGCCGTTGGGTTTGTCACTGCTGAAATTGCTAGAGCAATTAGTAATTCATTTAAAGTTAAAATGGGATGCTTACTTTGCAACTTGTTAGCTTTAAGATTTTGAATGGTTTGTAAAATCATGGGAGCTAAGAGGTCAATTTGGTCTGAGATACCTGCCAAGGTCTTTAGAGCATTCATAATCGCTGCCCCCGGTGCATCCATTAATTCGGTTCGTCTGCCAGTAATCATTTGTCCATCGCTTAATTGAATAGCAATGACTGCCGGAATCTCTTCCTGCGAAAAACGTTCCTTAACCGATTGAGCATAAGCTTGAGCCTTAACCACTGGAAGACGATCTTCAGCTGTTAACCCACTTTCTTCCATTAACAAGTGCATTTTCGAACGAACCTCTTCATCCACAATGCCGACTTTATAATCTTGTTCTACTTGGAAATAGCGGCGAATAATTTCTTGCTGGGCCGCTTCTTTAACAACTTCTTCATCGGTAATTCCCGATTTAATCCGATTAACTCCCATATCCGTTGGGGATTGGTAGATTAAATTGGGTGAACTCGTATTAGCTAAAATCCGACGAATAACTGGGAACATCTGCATGTCGCGATTATAATTGACCGCCATTTCGTTATAGGCATCTAAATGATAAGAATCAAGAACATTAATATCATTTAAATCAACTGTTGCGGCCTCATAAGCCACATTAATTGGATGTTTTAGTGGTAAGTTCCAAACTGGGAAAGTTTCAAACTTAGCATATGAAGCCTTAATTCCCTTTTGATGTTCATGATAAAGTTGGTTCAAGCAAGTTGCTAGCTTGCCCGATCCAGCCCCTGGACCAGTTACAATAATCAAAGGTTGACTAGTTTCAATGTATGGATTTTTAGCAAAACCATTTTCCGAAAAGACAACTTCCAGATCAGTTGGATAGCCATTAATACTCTCATGTAGGTAAACTTTAACTCCTCTGTTTTCAATGTTTTTCTTGAAGACAGTGGCATTTTTTTGTCCTTTATATCTAGTTAATAGAACACTGTTTACTTGAATGTCTAACGCTTGGTATTCATCAATTAGCCGCAACACTTCTTGGTCATAAGTAATACCATAATCGCCCCGCATTTTATGATGTTCAATATCTTCGGCATAGATACAGATAATAATCTCAGCACGATCTTTAAGCTTGGTTAAGAGCGTTAATTTGACGTCCTCGTCATAACCTGGTAGTACCCGCTTAGCATGCTTATCACCGATTAATTTACCGCCAAATTCTAAATAGAGTTTATCAATATTCTCAAGTCGCTCAAAGATATATTTCGATTGTTCTTTGAGATATTTATCGTTATCGAAACCTAATTTTTGCATCCTCCCAACCCCTTTCATCACATACAAATTATTTTATCAAAACTTTTGGTGGGACTAAAGATTTTCTTTATTAAATGAGTTAATAAAGACTTTTTTTCTTTTTAACGTTCAGTTTTACATGAAAAAGTCTGCTAATTACTGAATCCATTGTATTCTTTTACTTTAATTCAAAGTGGTTAAAGTCTTCTGCTGTTAAGTTCTTAACGAATGCTAGGCTCAGGTCCACAGTATTTTCGAAGTCTTTATAAGAGCAGAAGCAATAATTAGTATGCGCATAACGCGTCGGAGTACCTAAAGTAGCTACAGGAACTCCTTTGTTAGAAAGATGAATAGACCCAGCATTGGTTGAACCACCTTCTCTTACCGCATGTTGTAAGGGAATATTTTTTTCAGTAGCTAGTTGCTGAATGCGATTGAGTAACCATTCGTTGGCAATATAAGAGTTATCTCGGTAACGTAATTGAGGTCCCATTCCTAAGCGAGCTTGTTCTAAGTATTCATCGGCAGTAAAGTCATCCGAAGGGGTCCCTTCAAAAACTAAGGCCATTTGGGGATTCACACGTTTACTAGTAATGACTGCTCCACGCATTCCCACTTCTTCTTGGGCAGCAAAGGCAGCGACAAGATTAAAAGGTAGATCTTTAAGATGATCTTTCATCTCATTCATTATAGCCACCGAAACGGCCACACCGATTCGATTATCAAATCCCTTGCCAAACATTACTTGATTGCGCTCATTAAAAGCAAATTTTGTAGCAGGCACAATCGGTTGCCCGATTGTAATTTTAAAATCTTCAATCACTTCTTGACGACTACTTGCCCCAACATCAATTTTTAAATCAAATAAGGTTATCTTTTTGGCTCTTTCTTCTGCAGTCATAAAATGAATTGGTTTAGAAGTTGAAATACCTGGGTGGTAATGGCCTTGACTATCACGGACTAAATAATGTTGGGCCGAAACGTGTTCTGCTAGCCAACCACCTAGAGGCTGTAAGTGGATTAAACCGCTCTTATCAATTGCTTTAACCATAAAGGCTACTTCATCAGTGTGGGAGTCTAACATCAAGGTGGGTTTTAAAGGGTCTAGTTGATCAAGGTTATAATAAGCATTCTTAAGGTTGTCGATTTGTAGACTATAAGCTCCCTTATACTTATTAAGGACCTCTAAGACTTCATCTTCAAAGCCAGGCGCCCCTTTAGCGTTTACTAAATCACGAATTAGGTGTTGATAGTTCACTTTATTCTCTCCTATTCTAATATTTTGAGTACTTCTTCAATAATCCCATCACCATATTTTTTCTTAGCTGTAATCATGGCTGTTCGTTTAACTTCGTCTAAAGCATTGAAAGCAGCAATACTACGCCCTGCTTCTTTTAATAAGTCAATATCATTGTGGTTATCACCAGCAGCTATAACTTGATCGCTAGTAATTCCTAGATAATCAGCGATCCAATGCAAGGCTCTCCCTTTACTAACATTCGCTGCTACAATATCCATCGCCCAATCTGAATAAGTAAGATAGCGATACTCTGGTTTAAGATTATTAACTAAAGCATGGAGTCGAGACAAAGCTGTTTGTGGATGGTCATCGACGATTAAGAATTTATCCACTTCCATGCTAGCCCAATCTTCTGGCTTAATTGGGCGAATGGTTTGTTCAGTAAAGTTGTTTTTCAATTCATGTCGAATAAACTCAGTATCCTCTAAAGCAAACTCTTCCCCATTCACAACATAAACAACCGTTAGTCCCATGCTTAAAGCCACTTCGATTAAAGGACGTAAAGGTCCAATAGGAAAGCTAAAGGACTGAATTACTTGTCCTTCTAGCATAATATTAGCGCCATTAGAGGTCGCATAAGGAAGCTTTAAATCTAATTCATCAATAATGGGTTGCACAGCCTTAGCTGAGCGACCAGTTGCTAATGTGAAAGCGACATCTTTTTCAGCCAAAGTGGCTCTAAATTGTTCAAAATTGGGACTCCACTTCTTATTATGATCCAAAAGTGTATCATCTAAATCGGATAGAAATAATTTAAACATAGTTTCTCCTTACTTACATAATTTGTTATCATTACCTGATTTAGTATACCCCAAATATTATATAAAATAAATTATAAGCAAAAAGCCAAGTTCACTTAATTTGAAGTGAACTTGGCGAATTCATAGTATTAATTGGCTTTAATTGCTTGCTGAAGCATATGTTCAGGCAAACGTTTGACCACACTGTTAACCATTAAAGGAAGTAATAAAGCGTCATCCATAAAGCCTAAAGGACCTAAAAAATCGGGCAGCAAATCGGTTGGTAGTAAGACATATAAAAAAGTTGCAAAAATTAGAACTCTAGCTAAGATGGGTGTTTCTCTCTTGAATAAGGATGTTATAAAGAGTGGAAACTTTTCGACTAAAGTTAATTTAATCGGTTTCTTTTTCATTTAATCACTTCTTTCGGTTGACTACGACTCTACAACTATATTCTAAATGATTGTTGTTATACTTTAATCCAACTAGAGTCTGACTTTATTTAAAAAGTTCAGCCAGTAGTTTATAAGAATGTAGACGTGCTCTTTGATCAGGTATGGGCATATAAGCCATTAATTCATCGATGCCTAAGCGATCAATTTCTTCATGTAGAGTCTCTCCAACTTGTTCTGGTGTACCTTTTAGGATAAATCTTCTTTGATATTTTTCGTCTAGCATAGCTTGTTCTTCTAAACTTAAATCGATGGCTTGAGCACGTTCAGAAGACATTAATGCTAAATTATTTTTACGAATATGAGTAATTTCGGAAGGTCTTGCCCAATAATCTGCTTCTTCTTTTGAATCAGCTAAAATAATTTTATAAGAAACCATCACTTTGGGTTCTTGGAAAAATTCACTGGGTTGAAAATGATCGCGATAAGCTTTAAATACAGAAGTTTCCGTTTCTACTCCAAAGAATTTTGCAAAAGAATATCCCAATCCCATTTGACCGGCTTTGATAGCGGATTGCCCAGATGACCCTAACATCCAAGGTTGAGCAATAGTCCGGGTTTTAACTGGAATGGCTTGAGTCAGGCCGTAAAATCCTTTGGGAATAGTATCTGTCATATAATCTAATATGACTTGAGCTTTGTCATATAAATGGTCAAAATCAATCGAATTTCCTTGAGAAAGAGCCATCATACCATTGTAATCCGTTCCTGGCGCCCTTCCAATACCAAAATCAATCCGATCGGGTGCTAATAAAGTTAGAGTCTTAAAAGTTTCAGCAACTTTTAAGGGGGAATAGTTTACAATCATTGTTCCACCTGTCCCAAGGCGAATTTGTTTGGTAACTGCTGCTAAATAGGCCAATAAAATTTCTGGAGCAGAACTAGCCAGGTTAGACCTACCATGATGCTCTGAAGCCCAGTAGCGATCATACCCCATAGCTTCCAATTCTTTGACCATTTCAATGGTCTTTTCATATCTGGTTTGAGTGGACTCTCCTTCATTTAAAGGTAATAAATCATGAATTCCTAATTTCATTTTAATCTCCTTCTTAAGTATTGAGTTAATGGTTTTTATCTGACGGACTGGGTAAGAGATAATTAATGGCAAGGGCCACAAGGACTCCCATGACCGTTGAAAACAAACGAATCAGCGTATAGCTTAATTGATTATTTACAGGTATATTAAAAAAAATTACTAGCATAGTGGCACAGCCGGTTATAATCCCTTTTTGTAAGTGAATACGATTAGCGACAGAAATATATAAGATAATGGCTATTGGAGCGAGTATAATCAATATTTCATCTTGGCTAGATGTAATCGGAAAGAGGAAAATAAATAATAAAGCCACCACACCTGATAAAAGAACACCCATAATTCTTGCCTTACCAAAGGTATAACTACTTTCCAAGTCCTGTCTGAGTGAAAAAATAGCCGCTAGACAAGAAAGGGTTGGACTGATTTTAAGGACGTAAAAGGAAAAAAGAATGCAAAGAAAGACAGCGACTGCTGTTTTAAAAGTACGCATACCGACCGGCGATTTTGAAAAATCCAATTTAACACCCTCTTTAAATAGATAGAATTATTATAGCACGGCTTCTCTAGATAATCATTATATCGCATATTTTTCCTAAAAAGGGATGAAGCTAAAAAAGTCCGCTAAGAATAGCGAACTTTTTAAGCATTATTTAAATAGATCCAAAATCCCACCCAGGATACCTTCCTCGCCATTAGTTTGTTCTTTATAATCAGGATGCAGCTTGATCACCTATAGGGTATTACCTGCGCTAGTTGGAGGCTCTCCACGCTCTTTTAAAGAAGAATTAACTCTTTCATAAGTCTGACTGACTTCTTTTTGAGGGCCCTCTTTATCTAGTTTTTTAGCCATTTTACGATCGACCATCTATTTTAATAGCAAGGGTGCTACTACAATCAAAGTTCGCTTAACAGCATTCACAGACAATTCTAAAGTGTTGGCGATACAATCAAATATAGTTGGCTTATCTTCAAAGACATGAGCTAGAATTTTATCTCTATCTTGAGGATCAACATTTTCGCTTAATTGGTCGACGGATGGATAGTCATTAATGTCTTCATGCTTACTTAAAGCATTATTAAAGAATTCTAAGCATTCAAGTGTTTGAGTCTTTTTATTAATTGCTGTCAAGATAATTGGTAAACCAATAGTAGCAATTTTACCCAAGACTCCTAAATATAAGCCTGCTTTATTAGCAAGATTTTTCTTATTTGTGCCTTTGAACCTTGTAATAATCTATCTAATAGATTCAATACATCAAGTAAGCCCATCATCAACTCTTTAAAGTTTTATTATTTAAGGATAATGTAAAAATTAAGAAAGAACTACTAAAACGCTGACTGAGGCTTTAGCAACTTAACTATTTTTCTTTTAAGGACTGTAAACGGTACATATCGTAATAGATTCCTTGATGAGCAATTAGTTCATCATGTTTGCCAACTTCAATAATATTTCCTTTATTCAAAACGTAGATTTGATCAGCTTTTTTAATGGTTGATAAACGGTGGGCAATCACTATTAAAGTAGCTTGTTGTCTAATTTTATCTAAACTTGTCTGAATATATTGCTCACTTTCAGTATCCATGGAGGCCGTTGCCTCGTCAAGAATTAAGATTTTAGGTTGGCGAATCACTGAGCGCGAAATATTGATTAATTGTTTTTGACCAGCTGATAGGGAAGCTCCTCCCTCGGTTACTAAATGGTCATAACCATCAGGGAAAGCTTCAATAAAGTGATCAGCTCCGGTGAATTTTGCAGCTGCAATTACTTCTTCATCCGAATAGTCTCCATGCAAACGAATATTATCCTTGATACTACCATAGAACATAAAAGCGTCTTGTTGTACTAAGGAGACTTGGTCTTTTAGGGTCTCTATGTCATAGTCTTTGATAGAGACTCCGTCAAAATTAATTTCTCCTTGATCAAAGTTATAAAACCGCATTAAGAGATTGATGATGGTCGATTTACCAGATCCAGTGTGGCCGACCAAAGCAATCATCTGACCTTGATGGGCTTGAATATTTATATCTTTAAGCACCAGTTGCTCTTGGTCATATGAAAAGCTTAAATCTTTAGTTGAAACTTCGCCATCCAATTGTCTTTGAATTTTCTTATTAGTTTGGCTGGGGTTAATATCTGAGTTTGATAACAGCTTACGCCCTCTGGAAGCAGATACCAGGCCATCTTGATAAACAGAAAGACTATCCAACATATTACCAATTGGATTAAAGAATGACTTGGAGTAAGAGGTGAAAGCATAAATTATACCGATATCTAAGTTGTTTCCTTTTAATAGTTGATTACCAAAAATCCAAATTACTAATACTAGAACAATTTGTTCAATCAAATTAACCGCTGGCATTAAAAAGATCGCATTCATTTTGAACATATTCGTTCTTGCTTTAACATATTCTTGGTTAACTTGGTCAAACTCATCTTTCATACGCTCGGTCTGATTAAACTGCTGAATTAACCACATTCCCATAGTCGATTCGGCCAATTTAGCATTCACTCGTGCCAGAGCAGACCGCATCTTGCGGTATACGACTGTCGATATTTTTTGATAAATATAAATTAGAATAAACACTAAAGGTAGAAAGGCAATAAACATCCAAGAAATACCAGCGTGTAAACTAAACATAGCTGTTCCAACGGTTACAGCATTAATGAAGCCATCAAAAAAAGTTAAGAAAACATTCCAGAACTCTTTAATTGTTTCAGTGTCATTTGTAATGCGCGAAACAACTTCGCCGTTAGGAGTTTGGTTGAAATAGTTCATACTTAACCGGCCTAGTTTTGAATACAGACGGTTACGCATACTTGCCACAGTGTATTCGCTCGCCATAAAGAAGTAAAAATCTTTGGCATAAATCAAGATCATTCTTATAATCAAGAGGCCCAAATAAGTTAAAGCCACTTTGATGGTGATATTAAAACTTGTCACTTGACCAGCTGAAATACTGTCTAAATAACGTTTAATAATAATCGGCAAATAGGCAGCAATAGATGAGGAAGCAATCATTGCAATGACAGAAATAAGAAACCGCCACCACTGATTGGAAGCGAAAGAGAAGAGATAACGTAAGATATCGATTTGTTCAAGAATTGAAAATTTAGTTTGTCTAGTTTTCTTATTCTTCTTCACCGACTTCACCTCCTAATTTCTCTTCTAATTGTTGTTGGGTAAACATATTGGCATACCAACCATTCAAGGCAACTAGCTCTTGATGGTTTCCTCTTTCAGTTATTTTCCCTTGGTCTAGCACAATAATCTCATCGGCATGCATAACAGAAGATAGGCGATGAGTCGCAATAATCGAAATGCCATTATCTCTTTCATCTTTTAACTTACTTAAAATAGCTTGTTCAGTTCTAGCATCCACTGCTGATAGGGCATCATCCATTAATAAAATTTGAGGCTGCATAGCCAGCGTTCTTGCAATTGAAATCCTTTGTTTTTGACCACCAGAAAGTGATACCCCTCTCTCACCTACTTCCGTCTCATAGCCATCAGTAAAATCAAGAATATCTTGGTGAATATCAGCTATTTGAGTGTAATGTTCCACTTGATCTTGTGACATATCTGGCCGGCCAAAACGAACATTCTCTCTAACAGAAGTTGAAAACAACAGGTTTGTTTGCGGAATATAGCCTACATGGTCTCTTAAGTAAGTTAAATCAATCTTAGTTAAATCTTGATTGTCAAATAAAATCTGACCTTGATCTAAATCATAGAGACGAACTAAACAGTTTAAAAGGGTCGTTTTACCTGAACCAGTTTTGCCGACAATTCCTAATGTTTGTCCTTCGCTTAGTTCAAAAGTAACATCTTGTAAATTAATTTCTTCACTAGTAGGATAGGTAAATTGTTTGATATCAACCTTTAGGTTTTTAAATGGAAGTTTCTTAATGCCATCTTTTGGATTAGTAACACTCGCCTTTTGAGCTAGGAGTTCTGTTACCCGGTCATAGGATGCATTCCCTCTTTCCATGGTATTGACTAAACGACCCACTGCTAAAAGAGGCCATGTCATATTACCTAAATAAGAAAAATAAGCAATCAATTGACCAATCGAGATTCTACCCTCACTGACAAAGTATGAGCCAAAGATAATTGTTAAAACATAAGTTAATCCTGTAATTAAGTTAATGATAGGAGAATAGGCTGAATTGACTAAGTGGACCTTACGATTTTGAGCAATTACATTATCAGTTGCTTTTACAAAGTCTAAGTGGTCTTCTTTTTCTTCGCCAAAGGCTTTAATGACTGTCATTCCAGCTACACTTTCTTGCACATGATCATTCATTTTAGAAAAAGCTCTTAGGGACTCTCTAAAGTATTTATTAATCCACTTACCTAAGTATCTTGAAACAAAAATAAGCAGAGGGAAAGGAACAATTGTATAGAGTGTTAACTTCCAATCAATAATAATTACCATGGAAAAAAGTGTGACGATTGTGATAGATAAGGCATCAGTTAAGGTTAAAATACCTCCCCCAGCTACAAAGCGTAACGCTCGTAGGTCATTAGTAGCGTGAGCCATCAAGTCACCGGTACGGTATTTTCCGTAAAAGGTTTGATCCATTTTTGTAAAGTGGTCATATAATTTATTACGCATAATCGACTCTAAAATAGTGGAATTAGTAAATAGATTCGATCGCCACATATAACGTAAGCCATACATCATTAGACCGACCAATAAAAGCAATAACATATACTGTAAAAGAGAGGATGAAGTTAGACTACCTTTTGCCATTTGGTCAACTACTTGACCAATTAATAAAGGAATTATTGCAGATAAAACCGCACAAGAAATCAACCCCCCTATTGCCAAGGTATAGGTCTTCCATCTTAATTTAAAAAACCATGCTAATTTGCGAAAAATTGCAAACATTATTTTTCTTCCTCTCTATATTTTTTCAAGTAACTCTTATTGTAGTATATTTTAATCTCGATTTCATATTAAATGCATAAAACTCTCCCAAAATACCAAAAATGGGAGAGAACCAAGATTAAAAGTAAAAATTATTCATTTAAAGACTCGTTTTGTCTTAAAAGACGAAGACCGTTTAAAATAACTAAAATAGTGGAGCCTTCATGAAAAACTACACCTAAAGGTAAGTCTAAAGTACCTAGAAAGTTAAGGACAATTAATATAAAGATGACACTAATAGCAAAGATAATGTTTTGCTTAATGATTCGATTTAATTTATGACTCAACTGGTAAGAATAAAATAGTTTCAATAAATTATTTTTTACAACGATAATTTCAGATGACTCCATCGCGATAGAAGAGCCAGATCCCATGGCAATACCAATATTAGCATGGGCTAAAGCAGGAGCATCATTAATTCCATCGCCAATCATGCCCACTACCTTATCCTTTGCTTGACTTTCTTTAACATATTTTATTTTATCTTTGGGTAAGCATTCAGCCACTACGTCTTCAATCCCTACCTGCTGACCTACTTTTTTAGCAACTTGATGGTTATCCCCAGTAATCAGGACAACTTCTACTCCGGCTTGCTGGAATTTCTTAACCGCTTCAATTGATTCGGAACGAATCTTATCAGCTAATGAGAGATAACCTAATACTTTTTCTTGATTAGCGATAAAGATAGTTGTATGCCCTTCTTCTATTCGATCAATATATTGTGCATAATTTGCTAAGTGTTCAAAAGTAGAAGGCTTTCCAACTTGAATTTCTCCTTTTTTCATCCCTTGTCCTGGTAATTCTTCCACCTTTTCATGGGTATCTACTTCCGACAAGTCTAGATCCTTAAAATGCTTAACAACTGCTAGTGCAATGGGATGGTTGGAACCTTGTTCCATATAAACTACTTCTTTTAAGTAGTCTTCTTCTAGCTCATAATCAACCACATCAAAGACACCTTGAGTTAGAGTACCAGTTTTATCTGAAAATAGAATATCCATGGTATTTAATGATTCCATGGCTGCTCCACCCTTGACCAAAATACCATTTTTAGCTCCATTAGAAATGGCTGATAAAGTGGCTGGAGTAGCCGTAGCAACTAACGCACAGGGACTAGCCACCGTTAGCAAGACCATGCCGCGGTAGAAAGCCTCTTGGAAGGAATAATCCACTAAAAAATATAAGGCAACAATGAATAAAGGCACAGCGATTAAAACACCCATAGCATAATGTGATTCAAAGCGATCGATAAAACTCGCTATTTTAGATGGATTGGACTGGGCCTCTTGAACCATCCGAATAATGGAAGAAAAGACTGTATCTTTACTTAGCTTACTTACCTCTAGTCTAAAAGAATTTCCTTCATTGATTGTACCAGCAAAAACTTCTTCGCCTTGATTTTTTTCTACTGGTAAAGATTCTCCGGTTAAAGCAGCTTCATTTATGATTACCGATCGATCTGAGAAACCATCGATTGGTAAGGCATCACCCTTAGCTACCAATACTTGATCACCTATTTCTAAACTATCTGTAGGCACTTCTTTCGTTTCACCATTTGGTAAAATTTTTAAGGCTACATTAGGCACATGCCCCATTAGTTCTTCGATGGCCTTAGTAGATTTATTGGTTGCATATTCTTCTAAAACTTCGGCCCCTGCAAAGATGAATAAAAGCATAGCTCCCTCAGACTCATAATTAATAATAACAGCTCCTAAAGCTGCTAAAACCATGAGGAGGTCTACATTCAATTTTTTTTCAATAAAAGTCTCACTGACAGCTTCTTTAGTGGCAAAAAAGCCTAAAAAGAAAATAGCTAAATAAAAAGCAAACCGACTCAAAAGAGGATTAAATGAAAATAAGAAACCTGCGATCATTAAGATAGTTCCTATGGCAAAAAACTGCCCTTCACGATTCCTAAAGATACTAACCACCACAAAATCTCCTTCTTTCTTTCGTAATTCTCTAACAAAAAAAGCGCACCAAAGACAGTTAATGAAAACTGTCTCACAGGTACGCTAAGGTATCTCTGCTGTCCTCGCAATGAGGACCGGGCTGCATGATTATATCACCGCTTGATCAGAAATATTTAATTGTTAAAGTTTATAATCATATTATACCGTCTATTTATTTTTTGTCAAGGTGTTTTTAAATCTTTTCGAAATGATGTTAAACGTAAATGATAATGTCTCAAGAGAACACAAATCAAAATGTCCCACTA
>NZ_JBNUPF010000020.1:0-39535 GCF_050409565.1 Facklamia sp. P12955 | reverse complement strand
TTTTATCCCGCAAATTTTTAAAATTTCAGGACATTTTCATTTACGGTTGACAGAACAAAGAAAAACTTTTGTGAAGTTTATGCGGGATTATCTTGTAATACTTCTTTACATTCAGCACACAGGCCAAAGACTTCAAAGCGGTGACTCCTTATTTCAACTGAAGATAAATCGGTTGTAATATGTTGCATGGGACAAGCATCAAGTAGAATTGTTTTACCACAATTGGTGCAAATAAAATGATGGTGATGGTGATGGTCTGTGCCGTGAGTTAAATGGCAATTATATCGAAATAGTTGTTCTTGTTGGTATTCCGTCGTTTCAAGAATACCCACTTCAACGAAATCATAGAGGTTACGATAAGTAGTATTATAAGACATGGTCGGATACTTCTCTTCCAATGCTTTATGAATGCCCAAAGCAGATAGGTAGCGTTGGTTTTCAGCAAAGAGGGAAAGTATTTCTCGGCGCTTCTTGGTCATTTTAAATCCTTCTTTTTTTAGAGTCTTTAAACCTTGATCAATAAGTTGTTGAACTTCTGGAGCTAACTGACCTTCATTTAATCTAACTTCTTTCAATTCTGTCACCTCTTTCAAGAAATATGGTAAACTTAAATTAATTCATTAACTGGATAGCCATTAGGAATCAAGCAAATCCGTTACCACTTCATTTTTTATCATATCGGATTCAATTGGTGAGACCACCTTAAGAGTTGCTAAAGCAGTAGCCTATCAATTCCCATATGTTCATATATTATTGCACAAATATGTCTTCATTTCAACAAGCTCGCGCTTGCAAGGGGTTCTACAAGAGGCTAAAAATCATCAAGCTAAAGAGGCCGAATCTTTTTGCATAATGAATAATTTACATTTCTTTAATTTATCACCACCCTTTACTCAAGTGGTATCACAACTTACCGAAAAAACAAGTCAAACTATCGGTGCTCAAAACGAGTTAAACCATGAATATTTTGACCGTATTAATGCCGTGGAATTTGCCATGCGCTATGCTGATGGAAAAGAGCCCAAAATTTTTATCGAAGCAGATATTATCTTATTAGCTGTCTCACACCCTTCAAAAACACCCCTAAATGTTGACGTAAAAACATTTAGGGGTTATTATCATTGCCATTGTTGATATTTTTCTTTTAAATAACTCGTAATATCCATTTGATAACTGCTATTTAATTTTTCTGAAGACAAAGCCTTAGACACATCATTAAAAACTACTTGATGTCCCTCTTTTAACAATAGAGCCCGATTTCCATATTTTTTAGCAAGACTCAAATCGTGCATAACTGTAATAATGGATCGTCCTGGCTGCTGCAACCACTCTTTAAGTGTTCTAAAAAGGTTTTGCTCATATATTAAGTCTAAATGATTACTTGGTTCATCTAATATTAATAACTTAGGATCCTGTAAAAAAAGTTGAGCTAAGTATGCTCGCTGCCTTTCTCCTCCTGATAAGCTTTGAACTGATCGCTTACGCTTTTGATATAGATTGGTTTGAAGCAGGACTCTTTCAAGCGCCTCTTGATCTATGTCTGTCCAGCTCTTAAACCAGCCTTTAAGATGTGGGTAGCGTCCCATACGCACTAATTCTTCTACAGTAAAATCAAAGTCTGAACCAGGATGTTGGTCTAAAACACCAAAAATCATTGCCTTTTGATTGCTTTTTAAAAGCCGAAGGTTGCTGCCATAGATCTCAATTTCTCCAGTGTAGGGATTTTGACCAGATAGAGCTTTTATTAATGAGGTTTTTCCTGATCCGTTTGGTCCACAAATCATCAACCAATCACCCTCGGCTACTTCAAAATTAATGTCATGTAAAATTATTTTTTTATCTAATTCCATTTTGAGTTTATTAACTTTAAGCATTACGCTTCCCCCTAGCAAAGATAAGAATAAAAATACAGCTGCCAAATAAGGAAGTGATTGCCCCTATTGGTATTTCAAGGGGGGAGGCAATGGTGCGAGCTAATAAATCGGTTACCACCATAAAGTTACCACCAATAAATAGAGTCCAAGGAATCAAACGTCTATGATTGGAGCCCACAATTAAACGACTAATATGGGGGGTTATTAAACCTACAAAAGGTATCGAACCGCCTATTGAAACAGCAACACCAATCAAGATGGAAGTGGCAATAAACAATTTAATTCGAACAGAGACTATGTTTATCCCAATATTTCTTGCGATGTTTTCCCCCATTGAAAAAGCGTTCAATTCTTGCCATTTCATAACAATATAGCCACCCATTATTATGACGCAAACACCCATTACCCAAACATCGGTATACCTGGAGCCTGAAAGCGACCCTAAAGTCCAAAAAACTAAAGAAGGCAGCTTTTCTTTGCTAATAATCATTAAAATATTCATTAATGAAGAGACCAGCATGGTAAAGACGATTCCAGTTAAGATAACAGTCATATTCTTTAACTGTTTATCCAAATAATAAGAAAAAGATAAAATCAATACTAGTGATCCAAAAGCAAAGATCACCGCCATCAAAAAGATTCCTTGCCTTTGGATAAAGGAAGGAATCCCAATGACGATAGCAATGCCAGCACCCAAGCTTGCTCCAGCTGAAACTCCCAAGGTAGAGCCATCAGCCAAGGGGTTCATTAACAAGCTTTGCATGGTCATTCCACTCAAAGAAAGGGCCATGCCGATTAAAAAAGCAGTGAGTAAACGAGGTAGTCTAACAGCAAGTAAGATGGTTGCCTGTTGTTCCAAGTCGGTCATTGATTGATTTAAGACTTGATTTTCTAGCACTTGATACAAGTCAGTAAAAGAAATTTTCACACTTCCTATACTCAAAGCCATAGCTAGTATTAAGAGAGTTGTTGACACCATCAGGACTAATTTTACGACACTTTTTTTAGCTGATTGTGAAAGCTGCCAGCTCTTATTCTGTGCCATAAACTAGATCATATAATTCTTTGACAGCATCCATCAAGCGCGGTCCAGGTCTAGTGAAAGCAGAATTGTCTACTGCAAAAACTTTATCATTTTTTACAGCTGAAAGGTCATCCCATTCTTTGCGTTGCATAATTTCTTCTTCAGGAGAAGGAGCCTCTTCATCCATAGGAAGAGAAGTAGTAATGATTACTTGTGGATTGGCTAATAAAACTTGTTCTTCTGAGACTTCAACAAAGGATTTTTGATCTGCAAAAACATTTTCTAAATTCAACATCTGTCCAATTTCATCCATGAAGGTTTCAGAACCAGCAGTCCATAAGCCAAACTCTAGCGGAGAAACTTCATAATAAACACTCTTAGATTCTTCTTCTTGGTCAGCTTTTTCTTCAAACTCTTTAAAGACTGTTTCCATTTCTTCAATTAATTGGTCTGCTTCTTCTTCTTTACCAACTAATTGACCGAGCAAATCGATTGCTTCATAGACTTCCTCAATTGTCTGGGCATCTGTCACCAAGACGGTAATTCCTGCGTCTTCAATAGCAGTCATTTGATCTTCAGTTAAGGACATAGCAGTCATCACAACCACTTCTGGGTCTAGGGCAATAATTTCTTCAATATTTAAATTTTCACCAGTAGCGATAGCTGGAATCTCTTCCACTTCATCTGCCGGGAAGTCTACATAAGTTCCTCGACCCACAATAGTGTCTCCTGCTCCTATTTCAAAGAGTATCTCAGCATCTGCTGGCATTAAAGTGACAATTTCATCAACGGGTCCCTCTTCAAGCACAACTTCTCTACCAACCATATCGGTCAATGTGAGAACCGTCGTTTCTTCACTAGATACCATTTGTCCGGTAAACAGAGTCATCACAAACATCATTAAAACAGCAATTTTTTTATTCATTTAATTTTCTCCTTTATTTCTTTAAATTTTTTTACTTTATATTCACTGCAATTCCTGAAACCACCCAATAAACTAAGTTCGCTTGTCTGGCAATTTCTTGATTCATTAAACCATGAATATTTCTGAAAATGCGCCCGAGTTTATACTCTGGAACTAATCCTAGACCTAGCTCATTTGACACAATGATAAAATCCGTTGATGAAGCTTTTATTTCTTTTAAAAAAGCATTAAGCTCTTCCATAACAAAATCTTCTAGCTTTTGGATTTGCTCACCCTTTAGTTCATTGACATACTCATCAAAAGATAGTTCTTGATTGTTAGCTAAGAATTGCCATTTATCAAAAAGAATATTGGTTAGCCAAACCGTCATACAATCGACTAAAGCAATTTGATAATTATTTGAAAGTTGCTTAACCAATTGATCCAAATCATGAGCCTGTTCATAAGTATCCCAATCTTTGGGTCTTGATAAACGATGTTTTTCAATACTCCTTTTTACTTCTGAATCAGAAAACTTATTGGCTTGGGTTGCTATATAAGCAATATTTTGAAGCTTTCGTCTATAAATTTCTTCTTGAGCTAATCTAGATTTACCAGATTTAGCTCCTCCAGTATAATAAATAATTTCCCCCATTCACTCACTTCCTAAACATCAATATATTTATTTTTGTTAGACCTTCAAAAAGTCGCAAAGCTAACAATACATTAGCAAGAGTAGCTAGCTTTAAGGGCTAAAAGAAACTTACCAGCATTGCAGCCCCTAAAATCGGTTGAAAACATAGAAGTGGTAATAAAACATTAAACAAGCAGGCGCCTAGAGTTGGAAGAATAACCGGCCATATTTCAAAGATTTAAATTTACGATAAATCATAACAAAATTAATCTGAGCTAGTATCATAAGTGCCATTAATAAAAGATAAGTGGAATACTTAAGGGAAAAGCTGAGCTCATTGCCGTTGTTAAATGTCCTATAGCACCAACTATCGCGCCAGCAGATCTTCTCATAGCTAGCAAGAGTATAAAAGCTGGACTTGAATCAAAAGCTACTGTCAAGAATAGCTTGAACTGTGCTCATATGATTGACAATGACATCATATGAGCAAGGGTTACTAAATCTTTTGCCTTCATCTTACCTCCTTAAAAAAACCAGACTAGCTACTTGTCTGGTTAATAAACGTATTTGTTAACGAACCTTGTTACGAGACCTTGAGAAATAACAATCATCCTTGATAAAATAGGTAATCTGACTTAGATTTTCATCCATACAGTAGCAAGGGACTGCGCACGATTCTCACGTGCTTCCCCTATTCTATCTTAATTATCAAAGAGCTTAGCATCATTATAGCATAATTATTAAAGAAAATGACAATCCTAATTCTTATTAAAAAGAAGTAAAACAAACAGCATATACATGATTTGACCAATTAAAGCAGCAGCTCCCATGGTATCTCCTGTCATACCTGAAATTTTATGATACACGAAATAGCGATAAAAATACATGGTAAGCAAAAGACTTATATAACTAAGTAGATACGGCCACCCTAATAGGAAAAAGAAGGCCATTGTTAAAATCTGACTGGCCACAATTTTCCAAGTAGAAACGCCTAGGAAAAGACTACCTAAGCCATTGGGGTTATCACCAACATACACTAACTGATAAAACATTAAGGGTAAACAGCTACGACCACTGGCAGCCCAAGCAATAACAAAGACTATTTCATTTTCAAAATAATTAATTAAAAACTCTCTTCCTAAAACAAAGGTAAGTAAAATAGTCGAAATTAAGATCAAAGCACCATTGGCTCCAATTGCTGAATCTTTCATAATTCGAACCATCTCATCAGCTTTTTTAGAGGATAATAGTCCGTCAGCAGTATCAGCCAAAGCATCATAATGAAAGCCTCTAGTTAGTAAAATATCCAAGATAATTAATAGAGACCATGCGATGGTGGATGAGAAAAAGTTACGAAATAAAAAAAAGAACAAAGCAAAGATTCCGGCATATATAAAAGCAAAAGCTGGGAAATAGATTACCCCTTTTTTTAATTTAGTAGCTGCTTGATCGACTGATTGATTAATTGGGATTGCTGTAAAAAATTGAAAATATAAAATAATAGACTCAATCAATATAGCTCACCCACCCATTTAATATCTTTAAAAATTGTCAATAAATTAGCTTTAAAAGCTGGTTTTATTACAATTAAGAGAGATGTTGCAGGCCCTGCTGATTGATAAAATTGAGGTAAATCTTGACCTAATCTAAAATCAAGTTGGTTAAATTTAGCCACTTGCTGTGCTTCAGCAATCGCACCTTGAGACCCAATTGGAACTATTTCATGAATGACATCTTTAAGATTTAATAAGTGGTAAAGCTCTTGATAACTAACTATTTGATCGACCTGGTCAATTAAATCCTGACCCATTAAAGGTTTTCCTATTTGATAGACTTGATCCCCTGGTTGGACTTTTTTTATTTTTAAATCAGCGATTTTGGCCTTTGCAAGCAAGGTGAGTCCAAGGGATGTCATCTTAGTTGGCATATTTTCCTCAGTTGAGCCATTCATTGCTAAATCAAAAAGACCTGCTAATGCCAGTTCTTTTTTTATACCATCAAGCATTAAATCTCCAGTTGGATTCATTTCATTGCCAAACATATTTATTAATAATTGTGGCTGGGCGTTTACAGAAAGAACCTCCATAAGTACCACGCGAACAGCAAAAGCTGCAGTAATTTGGGGTGAAACGCTTAAAACATCAGCTTCTTTTTGGCCGATTGAAGCTGAAGTGTCACAAGCAATAACTAAGGACTCATCATTACTTAATGGCATAATATGTATATCACGATATTTTTCCATTTCTACTCTCCTATCTCAATAACCTTCAAAGCTTCCTTTAGATTGTCCAACAAAGTCGATCCCTCTTCCCACTCTCTAGGTGTTCCTAAACTTGTTAAATAATAATTACATCCTTGCTTAGTCAGTTTCTGTCTGCGGTGGACATGTCCCATAAAACTATGACGGATGGGATATTTATCATAAAGAGGCTTAAGATCATCAGTAGAAATAAAAGCATTAAAATAATCTATGTCTTCTTGAAATTTAGGATCTGGTAAGATTTGCAAATCAAAATCTGTTACAAAATGAGTGACTAGAATATAATTAGCTTTGTTTAGGTAGATCATATCTTTTTCTATTGTTCTGGCAAATTCTCTTGAGACTTGGCGATCAGATTGCTGCCAATTAATATGTAGTTTATCCTCCCACTTATAACCTTGGTATCTACCTGCTTGAAGAAATTTTTCATCATGACGTCCAAAATTTCCCGAATGATTGTACCAAGCGGAGTGCCCGACTAATCCCCAATCTTGATTTAGAGAAAGTGGCTTTCCTATTAAACAGTTCGGATGGTTACAATAGCTATCATAAATAATTTGGGTTTCTTGATTAGTAGACCAATAATCGTGATTTCCTGGAACAAAATATAAAGGGATGGTTATGGCTGCTTGTAAGTCCTTAATGAATGAAAAAACTAAAGACTGATGATTCGCTATGTCTCCAGCTATAATTAAATAAGACAAATTCCACTCATCAGTTTCTTTAGCCAGTAAATCAATAATTGTTTGAGCGTAGGGCTCTGCTTGTAAATCAATATGGAGATCAGAAATAACACCAATCTTCATTTTCTATCTCCTCACAATTAATTTAAACCACTTAGCGAAACACTTTCCCCGATCTTACATACTTCGGTTCTGCTTGATTATTAAGGTGGTTAACTAAGCGACCACCTACAAACAAATAATCGGAAAGCCGATTAAGAAATTTTAAGACATTCGGATTTAACTTTTCAGAAATTGGTAGGCTAACCAGCCTTCTTTCAACTCTACGAGCAATACTACGAGCATATTGAAGTTGACTGGCTTCCATGGTTCCTCCAGGCAAGATAAAAGATTCAATAGGGTCAACTCTTTTATCGTAAGCATCAATTCGTTCTTCTAACCAAGTAATAGCAGTCTCTGTGGTACGATAAGGAATCTTTTCATCTGCGTTTGCAACATCTGTCCCACAATCAAATAGTAATTGTTGAATTTCTAATAAATCTTGACGAATTTCATCGGCTAAATTAGGGCTTGCAATAAGGATACCAATATAAGAATTGAGTTCATCAATACTTCCATATGCCTCAACTAAGGGGTTGTTTTTGGCTACCACACGGTTGCCAATTAAACGCGTATTCCCTTGATCTCCTGTTCGCGTATAAATTTTCATTGTTTTCTCACCTCTTTGATAGTTACTGAATCAGGTCGTTAAAATATTTCCAATCATGATAAATTATTTTTTTACGTGTAAAAGTAATTTTTTTCTCTTGAGTTAAATCTTTAATGACTCTTCCTGCTGTCTCTCTTGTCGTACCGGCTACTGTCGCCGCTTCGTTAATAGTCAATGGATGTGGAATAACCACATGATCACCCATAAAACGCCCCATATCATACATCCATAAAGCCAGGGTCTGAATTACTCGGCTAGAAGCACTTGGTATAGCCGTCATTTGCACACGTTTTTCCAAATAATATTGGACACTGGCTAAATTTTCATAAAGAAATTTGAATTGTTCCGCATTTTTAAAGACAATATTTTCCATTAGGTTTTTGGGGATGTAAGCTAAATCAACATCTGTAGCTGCATAGGCATCATAAAGATGGTGGTCTTTAAAAAAGAATTCCGCATAAGGAAAAAAACTTTCCTCCGCCACATAATCTAAGTAACAAAACTCTCCTGAAGCATTTTCTCTTTCAAGACGAACCAATCCTTTAAAGACGAAATAACAATAAATATTTGGATCATCTTGAAAAAAGATTAACTGACCTTTTGGAATGTGATGAAAAATAGAGTTAGAAGTAATTTGATTGACTTCATCAATTGAAAGTCGATTGAAAAAATCATAGTTATATATATCGTTAATATAATTTTCAATTGCCCGATTAACCATAAAGACCCCTTTCTTTGTCAAAGTAAATTGTTTACTGACGATAAAAGGAGTCTTTTGTATAGAAATTTAGTTGTCAATTTTCAAAATTCAATTCAAAAGATGCCACTATATTTACTCACCTTTTATGTCATTTATTCATAGATATTATCTCACTTGTGAATATATAAATCAAACAATGAAAGGTGTCCAATAAATGTTAACAGGAGGTTCTCATTACATCTTTTCAGGAGCGCCAATACCTAGCAATGATAATGCATCTTTTAGAACAATCGTAATCGCTTTAACCAATTGAATTCTTGATTCTAACTGATCATTTTCTTCCAAAATACGGACTTTGGCATAATACTTATTGGACAATTGTGCTAATTGAATAACATATTTTGCAATGACTGATGGTTCAAAATGCTCAGCTGCCTTAATAACGACTTCTGGATACTGTTTAATTAATTTAATGATTTCCCATGAGTGTTCATGATCTAAGTTCAACTCTTCCGTTGGCTTTATTTCCTTACTATATTTATTAAGCACTGTATTTAAACGCGCATAAGTATACTGAACATATGGACCAGTTTCACCTTCAAATTGAACGATATCATCTAAATTAAAATCAAAAGAGTTGAGACGATCTGCTTTTAAGTCATGGAAGACAACAGCCCCCACACCCACTTGTTTAGCAATCTCAGCTTTATTTTCTAAGTCAGGGTTCTTAGCTGTGATCTGTTTATCGGCAATTTCAATCGCTTCATTAAGCACTTTTTCAAGTAAAACTATCTTACCTTTACGAGTGGATAACTTTTTACCATTTAAAGTAATCAAGCCAAATGGAATATGGTGCATATTTTCAGCCCAATCGTTACCCATTTCATTTAAAACAGCTTTTAATTGTCTAAAGTGATCACTTTGCTCATTACCAACAACATATAAACTCATCACGAAATCAAAAGTACGCTTGCGATAGTAAGCAGTCGCTAAGTCTCTAGTCAGATACAAAGTAGCTCCATCTGATTTTTTAATTAAAGCAACAGGTAAGTGATACTTTTCAAGGTCAACAATTGTGGCTCCACGTTCGATTTTAGAGATATTATTATCTGCTAAATAATCTAAAACTTCGCCCATCTTATCATTATAGAACGATTCTCCAGTATAATAATCAAATTTAATATTTAAAAGATTGTAAACACGTTTAAATTCATTAATAGACTCTTCTTTAAACCAAGTCCATAGTCTATGATACTCTTCATTGCCATCTTCTAGGGCTCTGAAGACTTGTCTTGCCTGATCTTCTAATTCGGGATTTTCTTCAGCTTTTTCATGGAAATCAACATATAACTTTACTAATTCATTAACTGGATCTTTCCTTACTGTTTCTTCATCACCCCAACCTTGATAAGCAACAATTAATTTACCAAATTGCGTTCCCCAATCACCTAAGTGGTTAATACGAATAGGATTATAATTTAATTTTTCCAAAATTAAGGCAATCGAATTCCCTAATACGGTTGACCGTAAGTGTCCCATTGACATTGGCTTAGCGATATTAGGAGACGACATATCAATTGGAACGTTACCTCCTTTACCAATATCTGTTTGACCATAGCTTTCACCTTGTTCAAGTACTTCTTTTAAGACTTTGCTAGCCAAGTCGTCGCGCTTAATATAAAAGTTGATATAAGCTCCGACTACTTGAACTTTTTCAAATGCAGAAGTATCAATTTTTTCTGCTACTTCTTCAGCAATTTGATGGGGGGCTTTGCGAAATATTTTAGCCAAAGAGAAAACTGGAAAAGCATAGTCTCCGTGCTCATTATTATTAGGTTGTTCAATTAAATTTTCGATCTGTTCTTGGGTCAAGTGCTCTGATAATACAGGATATAAAGTTTCAACAATTTGCTTTTTTACTAACATAAAATCTTCCTTTCTATACAAAAAAGCCTCTAGAATTCCTTCTAGAGGCATATGGTTATACGCGGTACCACTCTAATTCACCTTAAATTTTAAGGTCTTAAATTGATAACGCAGTTGCCTACGTGATGAACTACTCATTTCATTCACCCAAATAATAAAGTGCGGTTCAATTAATTAAGACTCATCGGCTCCCATCATCCCAACTTGCTATTCAGTCTTGCATAATCTACTCTCTTTAAGATTTAATTATTAATTTTGTCTCATTGTATATTAATTTTAAAAAAATAACAAGCTCTTATTTTTTAATAATCGTTCCTGATTCATTTTCAATTAATGCTTGAAGATTTTCTAATGAAGTAATGACAGCCTTACCATGATCTGTATTTTCAACGAATGCAATAGCTGCTTCAACTTTTGGTAACATAGATCCCGGTGCAAACTGCTCTTCTTTAATATATTCTTTCAAGCTTTCGATCGAAACTTTTTCTAATTTTTTTTGATTTGGTTTGTTGTAGTTTACATAGACATAATCCACACCTGTTAGAACGATAAACAAGTCAGCTCCGAGATCGTTAGCTAGTTTTTGTGAAGCAAAGTCTTTATCAATAACTGCTTCTACTCCAACTAATTGGCCATTGTCTTCAAGTACTGGAATACCGCCACCACCAGTTGCAACCACTACATTACCAGCATTTACTAAGGTATTGATGGAATCAACTTCTTTGATAGCAACTGGCTTAGGTGAAGCAACAACTTTACGCCATCCACGACCAGCATCTTCTTTAAAGCTAGCATCAGTTTCAGCCATTTGTTGTTTGGCTTCTTCTTCACTGTAGAATGGTCCAATTGGTTTTGATAAGTTATCAAAAGCTGGATCGTTTTTATCTACAATAACTTGAGTGACCAAACTAACTACTGGCTTATCGATACCTAATTTATTTAATTCATTTTGCATAGCATTTTGTAACCAATAACCAATTGAGCCTTCGGTCATAGCCACTAATGAATCTAATGGGAAAGCTGGGTTTTTCTCAGAATCAGCTGCAATGTTTTGTAGCAATAGATTTCCAACTTGGGGACCATTACCGTGAGTAATAATAACCTCGTCTCCATTTTGAATTAATTTCACTAAATGTTTTGCTGTTTCTTTTAAAGCGTCTTTTTGTGCTTGAGCGCTTGGGTCGGAAGATAGAATCGCATTCCCACCTAAAGCGACAACAATTTTACGTTTTTTCATATATTCAATCCTTTCATTAGGCCTTAGTAACTAAAGCCTTCAATGCATGGGCATAGATTTCCATGGTTTGATAGAAATTATCGAGTGGCATTCTTTCATCTATTTGATGCATTGTATCTTCTACCCCTTCTTGAAGGGCACCAAATGCCACACAATTTTTCATTGTACGAGCAAAGGTAGCACCACCAGAAGAAATTGGTTCAGTCATATCGCCAGTTAAGTCGCGATATACTTTTAACAAAGTAGTCACTAACTCAGAGTCAACTGGAACATATAACGAAGCTAGATAATCAAACTCATTATACTTGAGTTTGTACTCTTTTGCTACTTTAGCTAATTGTTCTACCAATTGATCTTTGTCAGCAGTTACTGGAATACGCATATCAATACCTAGTTTGGACTCTTCAGCCGTAACCTCTAGGTTAGCAATGTTACATGTTAGGCTGCCAGATGCTTGGTCTTCAACCTCACCAAAGATACTCTTACCATTCACGTCTTTCGCAAAATGATCCTTAACGAATTTTAAGACAGGATGGTCATATAATTCAGACATTCCTTCAATTAGATGCGTTAAAGCATTGTCTCCTTTTAAGGAGTCTTTAGAGTGAACGGATTTACCTAAAACGGTTAAAGTTTCACCGTCTACTTGGTATTTGTAGCCTAAATCCTCAAGAATTTGTACTAATTCATCTTTTTTATCACCCTTGTAAATAGCTTTATCAGGCACCACATTTAGGGCTCCTTTATTTTCCATTTCAAAAGCATCTGAACCTGGACCGGTGATGTGCAACTGTAGTAAGCCTTTTTCTGCATAGGTTAGAGGGAAAGATGAGTCAGGAACAATACCCATTGTTACTTGCTCTTCTTTTTCATTGTAACGGTTTAACCCACGCCACAAGTTCTCTTCGTCTGTTCCAAAGATAAAGCGAACACGTTTATTTAATTCATGTCCTTGGTCTAATAAAGCTTTTAATGCATACAAGGCAGCAATAGAAGGTCCTTTATCATCTTGTGTTCCACGACCAAATAAGGCTCCTTCACGGATATCCATTTCAAATGGAGGCGTTGTCCATTCATCTGGGTTTAAAGCTGGAACCACATCCAAGTGACATAGAACACCAAACAACTCTTCACCCTGACCCATTTCTGCATAACCATAATAACCCTCTGGATCAATATAGGTTTCCATGCCCATTTCTTGACAAGTTTTTAAAGCAAATTCTAGCATTTCTTGAATGGGTTGGCCAAATGGAGTTTCCGCATCATTTTCATCTAATACAGATGGAATAGCAACCCATTGGCGCAAAGTTTCAATAGCTGGTTCTTGATGATTTTTAGTTAATTGGTAATCCATTTAAACACTCCTTTAAATTCCTAAGTAAGCTCCAATAAGTAGTAAAACAATGGTCACTACAAAGACTATGATAATCAAATTGCGCATAAATTTCCACCAAGTTGATAGGTCAATATTTGCAATTGCTAAAGCACCCATTACGACACCTGATGTTGGTGTAATTAGGTTAACAATACCACTGGCTGATTGGAAAGCAGTTACTACAATACTTTCTAATACATCAGCAAATTGGGCTAATGGCGCCATGATACCCATAGTAGCTGCTGCTAGACCAGAAGTCGATGGAATTAAGAAGGACATTGGGATATAGAAGATATAAGTTAAGACTGTGAAAACACCTTTTGGTAAATTCGCTAACCCTTGTTCTCCCCAGTGTAATACAGTGGCGGTGATTTGACCATCATTCATCACTACTTGAATACCACGGGCAACAGCAGCAATTAATGCCACTGAAAGTAGATCTTTAACTCCTGCTATAAAGACTTCTACAAAACGATCTTCTTTAATTCCATAGTAAGCAGCAATAACAATAGACATTAAGAAAAATAGAACTGAAATCTCAACTAGATACCACTCACCGAACGGAAGACCTTCTAGCGATTGTCCAATTAAATCACCTAAAAACGGTACATTTAAGAGCCATTCATGCACTGTACTGAAGAATGTGAAGTTATCATTTAACTTAACCCAAGGTATAAGTGATAGAATCATAATCACAAAAGTAAGAGCAAATAGCCATAGAACACCCTTTTGCTTACCAGTCACTTTTGGCATATCTTCGGGTACTTTCCACTTTTCTTTGTCCGCTTCCATTTGATCAGCTATCAGAGAGTTATTCTTATCAGCCATTACCTTTTTAGCGTAGCGCGTAACATACCAAGCTCCAATTATATATGTGACTATCCAGAAAATTACCCTTAGCAACATACCATCTATTATTGAAATACCAGCCATATTTGAAGCAATTGTGGTGGCAAATGGATTAACGGTTGAAGATAATACTCCTAATCCAGCCCCAATCAAAATTATCGCCACAGCCACTAAAGCATCTAAACCGACCCCAACCATTAAAGGAATTAATAATGGATAAAAGGCCATGGTTTCCTCAGCCATACCATAGGTAGAGCCACCTAGTCCAAAAATAGCCATTAAGATCCAGATTAAACCGGTCATATTATTCTTATTGTTTTTGATGGTAGAGGCGATTCCGGCGTCAATAGCACCTGTTTCCGTAACAACTCCCAAGAATCCACCAACGATCATAACAAATAGCGAAACTTCAACAGCTCCCGGAGTGGTTTCAGTACCTAAAAACCCACGAATAGGTGCAGCAAATAAATCCCACAACCCTTGACGTGTACGCTCTACTGTGTGATAAGTTCCAGCAATAAAATTTCCTTCAGGATCCACCTCATAGGCGCCAGATGGAATAATCCACGTTAATACAGCGATAACCGCCGTAATAATAAATAGTATCGTAAAAGCATTCAACATCTTTCGTTTCTTCATCTTTTCCATTTTCTTCCTCCTCCTTTTTTAAAACAAAATCCGATTGCGGTTCATGGCCACAATCGGATTTCATGCCCCGTTTCACTTTTTATAGGGTAATGTTATTGTTATTAAGCTTTAGGAATGAACAAGTTCCCGTTAGTAACTGCCATAATCGCTTTGATTGAGTGCATACGGTTTTCAGCTTGTTCAAATTGACGGGCTTGTTTACTGCGGAATACTTCGTCAGTAATTTCCATTTCTTTAACACCGAATCTTTCTGCTACATCTTTACCATATTTTGTTTCTGTATCATGGAAAGCTGGTAAGCAGTGAAGGATAATATAATCTCCCTCAATTAAGTCAGTCAATTCTTTATTGATTTGGTATGGTTTTAATAAGTTAACACGTTCTTCGAACTTGTCTTCTTCACCCATTGAAACCCAAACGTCTGTATATAATGCATCAGCATCTTTAACAGCGGCTTTAATATCAGATGTAATTTCAATAGTAGCGCCTGATTCTTTCGCGTACTCTTGAGCTTTTGCTACCAATTCTTCATCTGGGAATAATTCTTCTGGTGAAGCGATGGTCACATTAACACCGATAATAGCCCCAGTGATGAATAATGAATTAGCCACATTATTACGACCGTCACCACAATATACTAACTTTTTGCCCTTTAGCTCTCCAAAATTTTCTTTTAAGGTCATATAATCAGCAATCATTTGAGTTGGATGCCATTCATCAGTTAAACCGTTCCACACAGGAACTCCAGCGTATTTACCTAAGTCTTCGACCATCTCTTGACTGAAACCACGGAATTCAATACCGTCGAACATGCTACCTAAAACGCGTGCTGTATCTTCTACAGATTCTTTTTTACCTAATTGAATGTCATTAGCACCTAAGAATTCTGGAGCCGCACCTAAGTCATTAGCAGCTACTGTAAAGGCTGCTCTTGTACGAGTAGATGTTTTTTCAAATAATAGACAAATGTTTTGTCCTTTTAAATACTCGTGTGGAATCCCACGTTTTTTCAAGTCTTTTAAGTGAATTGAGAAATCAATTAAGTAGTTTAATTCGTCGGCAGTAAAGTCGATTTCTTTTAAAAAGTTTCTTCCTTGGAACATAAATTCCCTCCTATATCTGTGTGTTTATCAAAAAAATTAAATATCTTCGCGAACAAATGGCATTGACATGCAACGAGGACCACCACGACCACGTACTAATTCACTACCTTCGATTTGGTGAATCTTAATACCATTTTCAATCAATAATTTGTTGGTTACAGTATTACGGTTGTAAACAATTACTTCACCTGGTGCTACCGTTAAGGTGTTGGCACCATCGTTCCATTGTTCACGTGCTCCAGCTACGATGTCATCACCACCACAACGGATTAAGGTAACTTTTTCTAAACCTAAAGCTTCTGCTAAGATGTCTTCTAACAGCCCTTCTTTTTCAGTTACTTTGATTTCACCATTTTCACCAGGAGTTACTGAGAAGACTTTTAATTCGCCTTCAATTTCAGGGTGGATAGTAAATTTATCATAATCGATCATAGTAAATACAGTATCTAAATGCATGAATTTACGGTTGTTATCGATTAAGAATGCTAATACTTCTTTGAATTCAGTCTCTTTAAATAAGTTGCGAGCTAATTTCTCGATTGAATATTTATCAGTACGTTGAGAAATCCCAACTGCTAGAGTGTTTTTAGATAAAACTAACTCATCTCCACCTTCGATACGTGTATCTTCATCACGTTCATAATAAAGGGTAGTTCCTTTATATTCTGGGTGATAGTTAAAGATATATTTTCCATATAATGTTTCACGGTTACGTGTATCTGAGTACATGTGGTTAAGAGAAACACCGTTACCCATCGTTGCAAAGGGATCTCGGGTGAAGTATAAGTTTGGCATTGGGTCCACTAAAAAAGGATAGTTTGACAGCAATTCATCAAAACCATTTGATTCATGCTTAATCTCACTCTTCTTGAATCCTTCCATCGTTTTTAATACCATTTCATAGGTATCTTCCATATCCATTAAATACTGTTTAACTTGGTCATAATTTTGGCCTGGCTCTAACCCTGTTTCAGCCATCCACTCATCAACAAATTGTTCTTTCAATCCTTCTGCATCAATTGCTTCAGCCACTAATTTTTCCAAATAAAGTACTTCAACACCTAGGCTTTCTAATAACTTAGCAAATTCATCATGTTCTTTTTGCGCTGCTTCAAGATAAGGAATATCATCAAACAATAAGCGTTCGAGGTAATCTGGCATCAAATTTTCTAATTCTTTACCCGGACGGTGAAGCATTACTTTCTTCAAGCGACCAATTTCAGAATTAACATTAATACTGTGGGACATTTTATTTCCTCCTTAATTATTTGTTAACTCTAGTCTAACATACGATAGAAAACGTTTCCGTTAAATCGGTCACTTCGATAAATTGAATTGATAACATTCTAAATGAGATATTCATCACATTTATCCCTTAAATTTTAGAATACCACTATCTTTCGTCAGAAAGATAGTGGTATTAATAACTACTTCAAATTTTAATGGGAATTATTTTTTAGCTTTTAATTGTAAATATAACTCATCCAATTGATCGGTCGAAACATGACTTGGTGCATCTGTTAATAAGTCGTGACCACGACCATTCTTTGGAAAGGCAATGACTTCACGAATATTAGGCTCTTGAGCAAGTATCATCACTAATCGATCTAAGCCTAAAGCGATACCACCATGAGGAGGGAAGCCGTAATCCATTGCTTCTAATAAGAAACCAAATTGACTTTTAGCTTCTTCAGCAGTAAATCCTAATAATTCAAACATTTGATCTTGCATCTCACGTTGATAAATTCTTAGAGATCCACCTCCCACTTCATAACCATTAAGAACAATGTCGTAGGCTTTAGCTTTAGCATCCGCTGGATTGTCTTTTAATGCTTGGACATCGTCGTTTTGCGGAGCAGTAAACGGATGATGCATAGCAACATATCTTTGATTATCTTCATCATATTCAAATAATGGCCAATCGGTAACCCACAAAAAAGCTAACTCTTCAACATCGTATAAGGTGTGTTTCTTGGCTAAATGATTACGTAAAGCGCCTAAGGAATCAGCAATGACACTGGCTTGATCAGCCACAAAGAAGAGGATGTCTCCCTCTTTAGCTTCCAACGTCTCTTTAATCTGGTCTTGGTCTTCTTCAGTAAAGAATTTAGCGATTGGTCCATTAAAGCCTTCCTCTAATACTTTAATCCACGCTAAGCCTTTAGCTCCATAGGGTTTAACAACTTCTGATAAGGCATCTGCTGTCTTGCGTGTGTATTCATCAGCTAAGCCTTTAAGGTTTATGGCTTTGACTTGCCCTCCATCTTTTACAGCATTTTTAAAGACGCCAAATTCACTATGTTCAGCCCATTGAGAGAGGTCTTTTAATTTCATGTCAAAGCGAATATCTGGTTTATCTGACCCGTATTCTTCCATTGCTTGAGCATAAGTCATGGTTGGGAATGCTTGCTTAATTTCTACTCCTCTTGTTTCTTTGACAACTTCTTTTAGCATCTCTTCTATATATGATTGAATATCTTCTTGACCTAAAAAGCTGGTTTCAATATCGACTTGGGTAAATTCTGGTTGACGGTCACCACGTAAATCTTCGTCTCGGAAGCATTTAACTATTTGATAATAGCGATCCATGCCTGCACCCATCAGCAGCTGCTTAAATAGTTGGGGTGATTGAGGTAATGCAAAAAAGGATCCCCCTTCACGGCGAGTAGGTACTAAATAGTCTCTAGCACCTTCCGGAGTGGATTTGGTTAACATAGGTGTCTCAACATCAACAAATCCTCTTTGGTCTAAGAAATTACGGATTGTTCGCGTTACATTATGACGTAGGCGAATATTTGCTTGCATTTTAGGACGACGTAAGTCTAACATACGATTTCTTAAGCGAACTTCTTCATCCACATCCAAATCATTTTCAATATATATAGCAGGCGTTTTAGCTTTAGTATAGATGGTTAAAGCATTGGCATACAGCTCAAAACGTCCTGTTTTAACTTGCTTATTCATTTGATTGTTTTCTCTTAATGCCAATTCTCCAGTCACTTCAATAATGTATTCTGAACGAATCCGATTGGCTAGCTCAAAATCTTCTTTTGAAAGTCTCTCAGCATTAAAGACCACTTGACAAAAGCCTTCACGATCACGTAAATCAACAAAAATTAAACTCCCTAAATCTCTTCTTTTTTGTACCCATCCTTTTAATGTGATCTCTTTACCAAGGTACTGTTCATCTACTAATCCACAATATACAGTTCTTTCTGTCATTTTATTCACCCCTAAAATATTTATCAATTACACTCGTATCCGTTGTTAAACGGCGATAAACGCCATAAAAATCAGACCATAAGTCGCCTTTTGAAATCTCGGTCTCAGTCCCATTTTCTTGATTTTTAACGACTAATATCTCAGACTCAACTTCTTGCTCACCCAACATAATAGTTAATTTGGCCCCTAATTTGCCGGCTGTTTTAAACTGAGACTTTATGCTTCTAAATAAGTAATCTCTTTCTGCAATCAATCCAGCATATCTAGCCTTTTGAACTAACTCGGTTGCTAATTGATTAACCGACTCATCACGACATAAGACATATAAGTCTAGAGGCTCATATGGTGGAATGTCAATCTTTTGTTGATCCATTAATAACATGAGACGTTCAAGCCCTAATCCAAAACCAAAGCCAGGCTTCTCAGGTCCGCCTATTTGTTGAACCAGTCCATCATAGCGACCACCACCACAAACCGTTGATTGAGCACCAATCCGATTATCATCTACTACAAACTCGAAAATAGTATCCTGATAATAATCCAAACCTCTTACCACCTTGTCATTGACTTCAAAAGGTATTTCTAGTTGCTTGAGCATGGATTGAACTTGTCCAAAATGGTCCTTACTCTCTTTAGATAAATAATCTAAAATACTTGGAGCCTCTTTTACATAAGCTTTATCCTTAGCATCTTTTGAATCTAGTACACGCAGTGGATTGTCATGCAGTCTTTTTTTAGAATCATCACTTAAATTATGAATATGTGGCTCAAAATAAGCAATAAGCGCTTGACGATAAGCCTGCCGATCGTTTGGCTTTCCTAGTGAGTTAATTTGTAAAGTAATATTTTTTAAACCTAACTCTTGAAAGAAATGCCAAGCTAAACTGATAACTTCCACATCCGTTGCTGGATTTTCTGACCCGAAAACTTCGACGCCCATTTGATTGAACTGTCGTTGACGTCCTGCTTGGGGTCTTTCGTAACGAAAGTAAGGACCTAAATAATAAACCTTAAAAGGCTGTGCATGTTCTGGACCAAACAATTTATTCTCAACGTATGCTCTCACAACACCCGCAGTCCCTTCGGGGCGTAAACTAATATGTCGTTCTCCTTTATCATAGAAGTCATACATTTCTTTAGAGACAATATCTGAAGTATTACCAACTGAACGTGAAAATAAATCATAGGATTCAAAAAGCGGTGTCCGTATTTCACGATACATATATTGATCAAATAAATCTCTTGCTACATCTTCGACATATTGCCAACGATAACTATCCTCTGGCAAGATATCAACGGTGCCTTTCATCTTTTGAATCATTCTACCCCTCCTAATATAAAAGCGCCCTAAGTTTTCACTTAGGACGCATTAACGTGGTACCACCTATATTTGTAATGAACTTATCCATTACCTCTTAATCGTAACGTGATTGACGGAATAACTTTTGATTATTCTTCTCCATAGTGTCTTCACTCTCAAATGCAACTTTTCACTCAACGTTGCTCACTGTATATTACAGAGCTACTTGTCTATTTCACCGAATTGATTAATTATGTTCAGATTACTCAATGATGATTGATTTGTCAAGTTGAATTAAAATTCTTCTTTAGTTTACTTTATAGCAAATGATTAACAATCTAGTTACTATTGTGTAACAGTCCATCTAGAGTTGACCTTTAATTCAATTAATCAACTATAATGCAATTAATAGAGGAATAGTGGAGGAATATAGGATGGCTATCGTTTGGACCAAAAATTTGAAACACTTAACTAAAAAGCGACTTACTCCTTTCTTATTAACACTTATAATTAGCGTCATAACAGTATGGGGAATTGTTAATCTTAGCAATTTAAAAGCTTTACCAATTGATCGTCAAGGAATCGTTCTGCACTCTTTTCCAACTACTAATTCCGAGGTTTTAACCGAAATTGATCCTGACTTTCCTATTGAAATTATTCAAGAACAAACCGGTTGGCTTAAAGTGCGCTATCAAGGGAAAGTTGAAGGTTGGTTACCCAAGTGGCTAATCGAAAACAAGGAACTTAAAAGTGACCAAGATTTAGCAGCCTCTTTTGAAAAATCAACGGCTCTTTATCAAAAAGCTGATTCTAAAAGTCCTATTCTCTCAAATATTCCTAAGGAAAGCCTCATCCCTATTAATTATATAGAAAAAAATTGGGCTCAAGTTAATTATCAAGGTAAACCAGCCTTTGTAAACATAAACGAGATAGAATTATTGAATCGACAAGACGCGGAGCGTTTAATTGCCGAAAAGAATGCTTTAGATAGCAGTATTAATAAAAAAGAAAAAGAAAAAGAAAGCTTGAAAAACAAGCTTATCATGCGCAAAAAAGAAGAATACTTATTAGAAGAAGCAGACTTTTTTTCTAATATGATTTATCAAACGAATTACCTACAAGAATTTACAAGGCTTGATTATGTTGAATATAGTCCTCAGGAATCATTTTACTACGTAGAAGATAGTCAAGGAGTTAAAGGATATATTGATTCCTTCTCTCTATCTGAGCCTTACTATTCAATTGACCATCGCTTTCTACCTATTAAATCTGAACTCCAACAAGCGACCATCATGCTAGACCCTGGCCATGGTGGAGAAGACCCAGGTACATTGAGTAAAGATCAAAAGTATGCTGAAAAAAGCTTTACCTATAAGATTGCTAAAGTATTAAAGAAAACACTTGAAGCTTTCGGGGCTAAAGTTATCTTAACTAATGAAAGCGACCAATTTTTAGACCTCGCTGAAAGGGTTAAAATCAGTAACCAAAAACAGCCAGACTTATTTCTTTCGTTACATTTCGATTCCTCCTATGACACTCAGGTCAAAGGTGTTCGTACATATTTCTATCATTTAAATGACGAAGAATTTGCGAAGACCTTACATTCTGGGTTGATAACATCTGGTCGACCTAATTTGGGTGTGGAGTATGGAAACTTTCATGTTTTACGCGAAAATACCGTCCCCTCCCTCTTGCTCGAACTCGGTTATATTACAAACAGCGAAGACTTGGAGTTAATGTTAACGGATGACTACCATCAAAAATTAGCTGATGCTATTACTGAAGGACTCTCAACTTATTTTAATCAAGTTGGAAATCAATTAGAAATAAATACCCCTGATAGATAAGGTCTCTATCAGGGGTATTGTTTACTCATTGGAGTCCAAAATTATTGTAACAGGTCCATTGTTTTCAAATTCAACTTTCATGTCAGCTCCAAAAATACCTGTTTTAGCTTTAAAACCTTTTTTGTCAAGCTCTTGGTTGAAATAATGGTATAATTCTTCAGCCTGGTCTGGTTTTGCAGCATTGGTAAAGCTAGGGCGATTCCCTTTCTTACAAGAAGCGTACAGGGTAAATTGACTGACTGAGAGAATACTGCCGCCAGTATCTTTCAACGATAAATTCATTTTTCCTTTTTCATCGTCAAAAATCCGCATAGTTACAATTTTTCTAGCACAATACTCACAGTCTTTAACCGTATCTTCAGGTCCAAATCCGACTAAAAGTAGAAGTCCTTCTTTAATGGCTCCTACTACTTCTTCATTAACTGTTACACTGGCATGGTTCACTCTTTGAATAACTACTTTCATTTGACCTCCTAATTGCCTTGACGTTTAACTTCGTAAACATCTGGGATGTTCTTTAATTTAACAATTAATTCATGTAATTGTTGTGTATCAGCAACTAAAACCTTAAGTTTGATGATGGCTTGACTTTGATCATCAATGCGCCCATTGACTGCTTTGAGGTTTTTGACCGTATGGTTGACAACGTTTAAAACGTCGTTAATCATACCCGACCGGTCAAAACCAATGACTTGTATTTCTGTTTCATACTCATGTTCTTCTTGCTTTTCTTCGGACCAATGCACTGCAATCGTTCGATCATCCAATTCAATTTCACTTTTTAAGTTGGAACAATCTTTGCGGTGAACAGAAATGCCTCTGCCTCTTGTTATATAACCAACTATCTCATCACCGGGAACCGGGTTGCAACAACGACTAAGTCGCATCATTAAGTTATCAACGCCGTCAACCACTAATCCTTTTTCATTTCCTACTTTTTCTTTGTTAGAGTCGGTCTCCCTATCTTTAGAAATGACATTAGATAGCTTTACATTTTTGTCGACTTTCTTAATATTCCAAAAATGCATAATAGAAGTCGGTGAGATTTCTCCTAAGCCGATAGAAGCATAAAGATCTTCCATCTCATTGAAGTTAAATCTCTCAAGTAAGTCTTTTTCTTTGTTCTTTTTAAGTTCTATTTTTAAAGATGTTTCGTTTTCTTTCAGGGCTTTTTCAAGTATTTCCTGTCCAATTTCGCTATTTTTCTCACGCTCTTGCATTTTAAAATAACGTTTGATCCGATTGCGTGCTTTAGAAGTTTTAACAAACTTGAGCCAATCACGGCTAGGGCCAACAGAACTCGGATTGGTTAATATTTCAACAATATCTCCATTTTTCAAGCGATAATTAAGAGGAACGATATTACCATTAACTTTTGCTCCAACCGTCTTATTTCCTATTTCAGTATGGATATGGAAAGCGAAATCGACTGGACCTGAGCCTAATGGTAATTCAAAGACGTCGCCTTTAGGAGTAAAGATATAAACTTGATCTTTAAAAACATCTTCTTTAATAAATTCCATGAATTCACTAGCATTCCCTGCATCATCTTCATACTCAACAATATCATGAAACCATTTTAACTGTTGTTGAATGTTATCTCGTGGTTGCTCATCGACTGTTTTCCCTTCTTTGTAGGCCCAATGAGCTGCTAGTCCGTACTCTGCCACTTCATGCATAAGGTGCGTTCTTATTTGAACTTCAACAGGTTTGCCTTGAGGTCCAATAACAGTCGTATGAATTGATTGGTACATATTAGCTTTAGGCATAGCAATATAATCTTTAAAGCGTCCTGGCATCGGCTTCCATTTTGTATGAATAATGCCTAAGACTCCGTAGCAATCCTTAATCGAATCGACTAAAACGCGAACCGCTAATAAATCATAGATATCATCAAACTCTTTTTTCTGATCGACCATTTTACGGTAAATGGAATAAATATGTTTCGGTCTTCCATAAACAGTAGAGTCCATGGACAGTTCGTCAATCGCATCTTTTATCTGATCAATGACAACTTGAATATATTCTTCGCGCTCATCTCTTTTTTGGTCCATTTGATGGACAATATCATAATAGGCTTGAGGATTAATATATCTTAAAGAAATATCTTCTAATTCCCATTTAATGACACTCATACCAATTCGTTCAGCCAAGGGTGCATAAATATCTAATGCTTCTTGAGACTTTTCAATTTGTTTGTGGGGTTTTTGAAATTTCAAAGTGCGCATATTATGTAAACGGTCAGCTAATTTAACCATTACCACACGAATATCTTTAGCCATGGCAATCAACATTTTACGATGATTTTCTGCTAATTGTTCTTCTTTACTTTGAAATTTAATCTTACCGAGTTTAGTAACGCCATCTACTAAGAAGGCGACGGATTCTGAAAATTCTTCCTGGATTTTTTCCAAAGTGTAGTCCGTATCTTCCACTACATCATGTAAAAAGCCAGTAGCTACTGTATCAGGGTCTAATTTAATATTCGCTAAAATACCTGCTACTTGAATTGGATGATTAATATAGGGTTCTCCTGAGAGACGTTCTTGCCCTTCATGGGCCTTGGTTGCTACTGCTAATGCCTTTTTTACAAAAGCTACCTTACTGTCATTCATATAAGATCGACAAATTGCTATAACTTCTTCACCAGTATAGACATCATTTCTACCCATATTATCACCACTCTTTCTAGATAATTTTTCTACTATTATAACTTAAATACTCACTATAAAACAATATTAGCCTCTTTAATACTATCAATCTTAGCTTATGCTAAAAAACAACTGGTCGAAAGACACAGTTGTTTTAAAATTTTATTCAGAAACAATTTTAATCCCTTTAGAAGCACCAATACGGTTTGCGCCTGCTTCAATCATTATTAATGCAGTTTCTTTATCGCCAACGCCTCCAGAAGCTTTGACTCCCATTGTTTCACCAACAGTCGAACGCATTAGAGCAATATCTTCTTTCACAGCTCCTGCTGTTGAAAAGCCAGTGGAAGTTTTAACAAAATCTGCTTTGGCTGCTTTGGCTGCAAGGCAAGCTTTCACTTTTTCTTCTTTTTCAAGTAAACTAGTTTCGATGATAACTTTCACAATAATTTCTTCTGGAACAGCTTGAACGACTTGACGGATATCCTCTTCTACTGTTTCCCAATCAGCAGCTTTAGCCGCTCCGATATTGATTACCATATCAATTTCACTAGCCCCATTTTTCACTGCTTCTTTTGCTTCAAAAGCTTTAGTAGATGAAGTATTCGCTCCTAAAGGGAAACCAATCACTGTACAGACTTTGACGTCTGAATCCTTCAACAAATCACTCGCATAAGTAACCCATACTGGATTAATACAAACTGACATGAATTGATATTCCAAGGCTTCTTGACAAATTTGCTTAATTTGGTCTTTGGTTGCATTTGCATTTAATAAAGTATGATCGATATATTTATTTAATTCCATTTTAAAACTCCCTTTCAATTTCAGTGACATATGATAGGACACTTAAAAGATAAATAGGTGCCGTCTCTGCCCGTAAGATTCTTGGACCTAAGCTACAAATCTCAAAGCCATTTTCTACTAAGAAAGATACCTCTTGTTGTTCTAATCCACCTTCCGATCCAAATACCATAACTATCTTTTTATTCTTTTCGATATTTTTTAATATTTTGGCTAACAGATGGTGTTGACCTTCTTTAGCACTTTCTTCGAATGCCACTAGTTTAATGTCATGAGTACGATACTGATTAACAAAGTCTTTTAAATTTAAAAGCTGCTTAACTTCAACCTTTTTTAAACGTTTTGACTGTTCTGCAGCACTATCAGCAATTTTTTGTAGTCTTTCAACTTTTTTACCAGCTTTTTTCTGGTCCCATTTGACTACATCACGTTTTAAAGCTAATGGTTGAAAGCTGCTCATGCCGCATTCTGTAGCTTTTTGAACAATTGAATCCATTTTGTCATTTTTGGATAAACCACAAGCTACAACTACCTCGACCGGTAACTCCGTTTGACTGAGAGTCTCACTTAAGGGTGACATGATTTCTAATAGAGCATAATCATTCTTTTTTTTGAGATAAGAAGCTAGATACTTCTTTTGATCGTATACAACTATTAACTCCTTCCCTTGCTTAGCCCTTAAAACATTGACCAAATGATGACTGTCTGATGGATTCAAAACAACTTTCTTGCCAATTTCTACTATTTGATTCGAATCATCGATAAAATATTGATGCATAACTCACTCTTTCTTCTGAGCCGTGATACCAGCCCATCCTTTATAATAATTAATTTGGATTATTTCCCACTGATCTGTTGATAAAGAATCGATTACTTGTTCTGCCTTCTCAGTCAGTATGCCTCCAAGAATGAGATAGCCACCCTTTTCTAAAAGCTGATAGGCATCCTGATAGAGCTTGAGTAATATATGAGGTAGGATGTTTGCCATGATGATATTTACTTTTTCTTCAACACCTCTTAATAAATCATTGACATGAAATGATATAGGTGGTTGAAAATCATCAGAATAGCCCATATTTTGCCATTTTTGATAAGTAAGATTTTGTTTAGCAGCTGCGATTGCTTGAGGATCAAGATCGTATCCCACCACTTTTTGTGCGCTGAGAGCAAAAGCTATCAATGCAAGGATACCAGATCCCGTTCCAACATCATAAACTTTCTCGTCACCTCGCATAACCATTTCTAAAGCTTGCGCGCCGAGTCGGGTTGTCGGGTGATCACCTGTTCCAAAGGCAACTCCTGGGTCTAAATAAATAACTTTCTCATCCTTATATTTTGGAGAATAAGCATCCCATACCGGAACAACTTTTATAAATCGTGAAATTTCTTGAATTCGGTAGTTTTTCATCCAATTTTTTTGCCAATTTTCCATTTCAATCGGCTCTTTTTCCCAACTAAAATCGAAATAAAGGTTATCTTCTAAATAACTATCGAACAAGTCTTTTTCTATATCTTGTTCAAAAAAACCTAAGACAAGCCCCCGTTTATCTTGTTCTTTAAGGGATGGAGCTAAAGGAATTTCTCCAAATAAATTTTCTTTATTTTCCATATATCCATCGACATTTATAAGCTGCGTCCCTTTCGCCCCCCACTCAAATAAGAGATGAGAAACATATTCCACTTCATCAGGCTTCTTAGTTTCAAGATAGATAGTCACTTTTGTCCAATGAGTCATTAAACCCCCCCAGTCAATGCATCTAAAAAATTTAAAGCTGAGCTTATTCACATTATGGAGGACTGTTTATCTTTTTTCAATCAAAAGAAGTTATTTTTTCAAGATTAAGTCTAGCTATTTTAATAAGGGCATGTAATAATAAATAATAGACTTTAGAATATTTGTAACTTTTTTTGAAATTTTCAAAAGAAAAGGATAAAATAGTAGTTGATATTCTATTTAATATAAAAGCTAATAAACGAGGTGAACTTCATGGCAGAAAAAAACTTAACAGCAAAAGATATCTTACAAAAAGAATTTTCTCGTTCCATGCGTGGCTATAATGCTGCTGAAGTCGATGAGTATCTCGATAGTATTATTCGTGACTATGATTCTTATCAAAAAGATGTAGTGTTCTTAAAGAATGAAAATGAGCGACTCATTGCTAAAATAGATGAATTAACTAAGCAGTTATCATTAGCTAAGAAAAACGTTTCAACAACTCCAGGTTCTGGCGTAACCAACTTTGATATCCTTAAACGTTTATCTAACTTAGAAAAACATGTTTTCGGAGCCAAAATTTCAAACACAGAGTATAGTCAAAATTAATGATCATAGTAAATTTCAGGTAATCGCGGTCAATTCATTTGGCTGAGGAAAGTCCATGCTCGCACAAGCTGAAACGCTTGTAGTGTTCGTGCTTAGCTAAACAATAAGCTAAGGTAGCCTTAAGGTGAACGGCGAGTGAATATTCTAAGGCTTAGCTAAGAATAAGTAATTCATAAAGTGCCACAGAGACGATCTTTTTGGAAACAAAAAGCTGAAACGCGGTAAACCCCTCGAGCGAGCAACCCAAATTTGGTAGGGGCACTCTCTGTATGGGAAAATGCGTAAGCATTGCTTAACTGAAAGAGAGACAAGTTATCTTGTAGATAGATGATTACCCTTTATTTATTCTTGCCTATGGAATAAATATTGACAGAACATGGCTTATCGAAATTTACTAATATAGGTATTTATAGATGCATATAGTCAACAACACGATTCTGAGCCTAAAAGCTTGTTGAATCGTGTTTTTTTAAAAGGAAGGATTATCCATGAAAACATATCACTTAATTGCTACAGCAGCTGCAGGTATCGAGGGAATAGCTAATCAAGAACTCAAGGATTTAGGCTATGAAACACAAACAGAGAATGGTCGCGTGCGCTTTAAAGGAACTGCAGAAGATATTGCTAAAACAAACCTATGGTTGAGAACAGCTGATCGAATTAAAGTAGTGGTTGGCGAATTTAAAGCAACCTCTTTTGAAGAATTGTTTGACCAAACCTATGCGATTGCCTGGGAAGACCTCTTGCCCATGGATGGAGAATTTCCTGTTTCAGGTAAATCGGTGAAATCAAAACTTTATTCTGTCCCTAACTGTCAAAGAATTGTCAAAAAAGCCATTGCCAAACGGCTAATGGATCACTATGCTCGTAAAATGCCTTTGAGCGAAACAGGTGATTACTACCCTATTGAAATATCGATACTAAAAGATGTGGCGATGATTACTTTAGACACAAGTGGAAGCAGTCTATTTAAACGAGGTTATCGAACTGAAAAAGGTGGCGCGCCTCTAAAAGAAAATATGGCAGCAGCTTTAGTCAAATTGACTACTTGGTTCCCTGACCGTCCTCTTTATGATCCAACTTGCGGGTCTGGAACAATTTTAATTGAAGCTGCCTTAATGGGACGCAATATTGCTCCAGGATTAAATCGGTCATTTGCAGCAGAAAAATGGGAGTTCTTTAATCCAGAAGTATGGTCAAAGGAAAAAACAAAAGCACGTCAAAAAATTAACCATGAAATAAAACTCAATATCTTTGGAAGCGATATAGATGGAAGAATGATTGAAATCGCCAAGCAAAATGCAGCAAATGCCGGTGTGGGAGAAGATATTACTTTTAAACAAATGCAGTTAAAAGATTACCGTCCGAATGAAGAATATGGCATTTTAATCTCCAACCCTCCTTATGGGGACCGCTTGCTAGATGAAGATAAGGTACACCAACTATACCAGGACATGGGTACTATTTACCGTTTGATGACCACTTGGTCGAAGTATATTCTCTCAAGTGATGACTCATTTGAGAAATTTTATGGTGAAAAAGCTAGCAAAAAACGCAAGTTATATAACGGTGCCTTAAAAGTAAATTATTATCAATTTTGGTCTACAAATAAATAAGGGTCTAAAGTCTTTACTTTCCCTTGTTTACGTAAGGCTTGTTTTGCTGCTTGATCAGCTGCTCGATTTTCTTTTTCAGGAATCCATTTTAGAAAAAGTAAAGGATAATGGTCCATTTCAAAGAGAATAACTTTTAAAAGCTTGCTAAAATAGTCTTTTTTGGCAAAACGTTTTTCAATCGATTGGAAAACAATCTTAGAATCGGTTTTAATTTGAATGAGTTGATCTGTTTTTAATTTTTCTTGCTTGATCCATTGCATAGCTAATCTTAAAGCAAAAAACTCAGCTTGGTGATTATCCAGACATTCATTAATATAAAATTTAAAAGTAGCAACTTTTTCACCATTGAATACCAAAAAAGCTAGGCCCGCTTCTTTAGTTTTAGGATCAAAAGCGGCATCAATTTGTATCCACATAGGTTTTTCACCCTCTCTATTTTGAAAGGAGTCTCCTCAATTGACAGATCTTATTCATATGCCAAATAAGAGCGAATATTTCTATCGCAAAGCCATGAATGCGCTTGAACAAAATGATTATGCAAGTGCATCTAACTTTTTGAAAGAAAGCTATCAGATAGAACCTTCCCTTAAAGTGTTTAAAGAACTAATTTCTATTCATATTATTCAAAATAAAAGTCAAGCTGTCAAAAAGTTATGGCAAAATTTTCTTTCAGACCACTCCATACAAGACCTTGACTATGAATTAGCGATGCTTTATGTTCATTCTTTACCTTATCTTTTTTCTCATCAAAAACTATTGATTCAGTTATATGAAATCAAAGAATATTTTGATCAAAAAAAATGGGATATCTCTTTGATTGTTAAACAAATTGAAAAAATTAAAGAAAAAGAAGCTCTTTCTAAAGAACTTCAACTCCTTATAAATACGAAGAGGTTAGATTCAAAGTTGAAACAATTGAAAGAACTAACCTTATATGAACTTTTAAAAGAAATCAAAAACTTCTATAGTTTAGATTACTCCCTTAAACATCCAATCTTGACTGCATTATTGGCTGACAAAGAGATAAGTCAATTCGTTAAAAGTGATATATTGCATCATTATATAGTTCGAAATTACCAGGCCCATCTGAAACTGACATGGTTTGAAGAAATTAAAATCATCGATAGCCTATCTCTAGTCCCTTATAAAGAAGATTCGACCTATTTACAAATAAAAGCTCTTCTTGAAGATTATACGGTCAATAATAATCCTCATATTTATGATGGTCTACTAGAAGAAATAAATTTATTGGTGATGGTATACTATCCATTTATCAAAGAAAAAATCTCAGACCCTGTTGCATGGTTTAATAGCTTTTTAAGTTATTACCATATAGAAAAAAGTGAAGAATCCGATCAAAATGAGCGAATGGATGAAATTCTCCAACAGGCTATCGATGAAATCAAACAACTAAGTCTATAGATAGAAATTTAAAGAAAACTTTCTAAATAAATTAGAGCAAGTCTATAGTAGACTCGCTCTAATTTTACTTCTCTTCTTCTGACTGTGTATCATTTTCCTTGGTGTTTTTATGGTGCACGGTAGGTTGTGGATCTAGAATGACATGCTTATCCTCTTCTTGTGGTGGTAAGGATATAAAATCAATAATATCTTTGAAATTGACTATGGTCTTCTCTTCAATAATATCTTGCATCATCATATCTGATTCTTGCCAATAAATATCTACAACTGCACTATTAGAAAGCAATTTTGTAATTATTCCTGTCATGCTACTTTCTCTAAATTTGAAAGTAATCTTATCCCCTATTTCTGGTCGAATTGCTAACTTTACTGATTCAATCATTTCAAGACCCGTTTCATAATCTACATCTAATAGCGAAGCGATACGTGACTTGCTTGTCCCGCGTCTTAACTCCTTTTCAATTAGACTTCGTTGCCCATCTGAAATTTTTTTCGACACGTTATCCCTCTTTTCTTAAATTGCCCTCTGTAATTGTTATTATACCACATTTTTCTTTTTTATTCTAAAGGTTACTCTTTCTCTACCTTTGGAACCCATACAGAAAGTGCTTGACTATGAATCTTAATTTCTAATGGTAAACTTGGGCCTTTATCGCCATCAATGTTCGCTTTTAGTTCACGTTCTTCATTCAAGGAAGCGAGTTTAATATCGAATGTTTTACCCTTTAACGACAAGATGGACTCATTATCTAATTCGTGTCGAGGCAAGCCTTTCTCTTCAATAAAAGTAGCTATGCTTGATATAGCCAATGAACCCTTAAAAGCATAAAGATGACCCAATCCATCAAATAGCTGGTCTTGTGAAAGAAGATTTTCCATTCCTCCCACACTAGTAGTGAGTGTTAATAATATAAGATTGGTTTTAAGGTGATGAGATTCCTTTCCATCGACACTAATGTCTAAATCAAAATCTTCCTCTTCAAACATCGCTTTAAAGCCATCAAATAAATAAGCTAATACCCCAATCTTATTTTTTACTTTAGATTCAGTTTCAAATACTGCTGAAGGAATAGCTCCTAGCGCAAGAACATTCGCAAAATACTGCTCGTTAACTTGCCCGATATCCAATTTTTTTAACTCTAAAGATTTAAATTGATTAATGGCTTTTACTGGGTTTAGAGAGATTCCTAAAGATCTTGCTAAATCATTTACAGTCCCCAAAGGTAAAAAAGCAAAATGAGGTGGTTGTGAATTCTCCATTAAACCGGATACCACTTCCTTAATAGTGCCGTCACCGCCCAAACAAATAATAGTGTCGTATTCATCTGCAGGGGTAGTTTTTGCCCAATCATAGGCATCTTGAGGTTTTTCAGTTGTTCGGTGTTTGACTTGAGCATCGTATGTATTAATTAGTAAATCAGCTAACTGCTCAGCATATGCTTTGGCCTTACCCTTACCTGAACCTGGATTAGCGATGATTAAAACGCTCTTCATATTAACCCTCCTTTTTTTACATTATATCACAAGTCCTCCTAAACGATTTTCCCTTCCAATTTCTTTGAAAGTAAGTTACACTGATGTATATCATTAGACAGAGTAAAAGATAGAACGTCAAGTGTTGTTGGATGGGATGTGGCCAACAAACGAAAAGAATTTATTCTTGCGATACTATCTTTGCATTCGCTGCATTAATATTATTTGTAGCGCTCTCTTGTCAAAAAAAGGAGCGTATTTTTTATGCAAAAACCTGATTCCCGTCGTATTATTTCATATGGTAATAAAGGAAAACTAACCACCCTACAATTAACTACCATGGCTTTATTATTAGCGTTTCGTATTATGTTAGCTTATATACCAGCGTTTAGAGTAGGTGAAATTGCCCAAATTGGAGTTGGCTTTATCGGTACTGCTATTTCCAGCGCTATAATTGGTCCATGGTGGGCTATCGTTATATCGGTAGCTAATGACATTATCACTGCTCTTCTAAATGGCTATAGCTTCTTCTTCGGTTATACCTTTAGTGCCGGTTTAGCTGGTTTCATTTATGGTTGGTTTTTGTGGCGTAAAGAACGTAATTGGAAAAATATTCTTATAGCAGTTGTTTTAGTAACCTTTATTGTAAACTTAGGATTTGGATCTCTATGGATTAAAATGATGCAAGGTAAAGCTTGGGCAGCATTCATGCCAATTCGTATCGCTAAAAACGCTGTTTCTCTTCCATTGAACACAATTATTTTAGTGATTATCCTAAAATTGCCTGTAATTGATCGTTTAATCAAAAAATTCCAATTTTAAACTTTATGGTAGCTCTTTTAGGTAGGTAACGCACTACTTACTATTTATGAATTATCTTATAAAATTAATAAAAAGGGCAGAAGTTTAAGCTTCTGCCCTTTTTATTAACGAAAATTTACTGTACTAAATATTATAAACTTCACTTAAAAAATCAAAAAATACTAGTAAACTTATTTAACAATCAGATTAAAAATTGTAAAAACTTGTGACATTTACTATATTTACGTATAATATGAAGATATGAAAATAAATGTAGCTTGCAACTACAGGAGGTATACTATGAAGAAAAATTATCGTGTATTGTTATATTACAAATATCAAAGAATTGAAGACCCTGAGTTATTTGCCAAAGAACACTTAGAGTTTTGCCGTCGTATCGGTTTAAAGGGGCGCGTATTAGTCGGTGAAGAAGGAATAAACGGAACCGTTTCAGGCACCCTAGATCAAACACAAAAGTATATGGACTATGTTCATTCACTAGAAGGTTTTGAAGATTTATGGTTTAAACAAGATCTTGCTGATGATTATGCGCATAAAAAGATGTCTGTGAGAACGCGTGAAGAAATTGTAGCTTTAAACTTAGATGATGATATTGATCCACATGAAATTACAGGACAATATCTATCCCCTAAAGAATTTAAAGATGCTCTACTTGACAAGGATACAGTTGTTCTTGACACTCGTAATGACTATGAGTATGATTTAGGTCATTTTAAGGGTGCGATCCGTCCTGAAATTCGTAATTTCCGTGAACTTCCTGACTGGGTGAAAGAAAACAAAGAAAAATTTATGGACAAACGCGTTGTTGTCTATTGCACAGGTGGTATCCGCTGCGAGAAATTCTCAGGTTGGTTACTTAAAGAAGGTTTTAAAGATGTGGGGCAATTACATGGTGGTATTGATACTTATGGAAAAGACCCTGAAATTAAAGGTGAGCTTTGGGAAGGTAAGATGTATGTTTTCGATGAACGTATTGCTGTCCCAGTTAATCAAGTAAATCCTACAGTAGTCGGAAAAGATTATTTTGATGGAACACCATGTGAAAGATACGTAAATTGTGCAAACCCAGAATGTAATGAACAAATATTGACTTCTAAAGCAAATGAAGATAAGTATTTACGTGGATGTAGTGAGGCCTGTCGTCGTCATCCTCGAAACCGCTATGTCGCTGAACATAACTTTTCCACAGAAGAATGGGAAGAAAGATTAAATGCAATTGGAGAAAGCTTAAGTAAAACACATTCTGCATAATTTAAGCCGATAAAGGGGATAATGAAATGACTAATAAAGAAAGCAAGAATCATCTGCCACCTTTGGAGGGTCATCATTTAAAAGATAGTAAGCCAAATCTCAATCAAAGGCGGCAAAGATTAATCAACCAGAAATCTTCTAACTATGTTAATAGCGAAGAAGCTCGAGCAAGAAGATTGAAAAGAATTAGTGAACTTGAAAATAAGAGCTTTAATAATTTTGATAAGGCTATTCCTCAGTCAAATGAGGATAGAAGACAGTTTTCTTCTAATCATTATCAATCGCTTAAAGTCAAAAAAGAAACTCCTATAGGTGAGTCAGTAAGCAATTTACACAATAAATCGATTAAAAAAGATCGCTCAGAGAAGAAAGTTATTAAAAAAACTGAAACTGACACTGATTTAAAGCTAGAAAATAAGACTAATAATCATACTAGCAGTAATAATTCTAGTAAGTTCAGTCGAGACGCTATAGAATCAAACAGACCTCAACAGAAGTCAAATCAAAAAACTGAAAGTGAAAGTGACAACCACTCAACGGATAAAAATCTTTTTCAGACTTACCTTGATAAAAGAAGAAAAAGAAAAAAAGAAGTGCGTAGTCAACTATCTTTGGAAGGTCTTGACCGGTTTTCAAAAATTTCCTTAGTCCTTTCGATTATCTTTAATGTATTTAGACGTCTATTCATCTACTTTGTAGTTGTAGATCTTCTTTTTGGCTTTCTCTTATCAGGTATTGGATTAGGCTACTTCACTTCATTAGTATCTGATACGACTCCACCAAGTAAACAAGAGATGGCTGAAGCTATTAATCAAGTCGAACAACAATCTAGTTTATATTATGACTCTGGCGACCTTATTGCTGATATAAGATCGGACGTCGTTAGATCTGTTACTAATTTAGAAGATATTTCACCCTATATTAAAGAAGGTTTAATTTCCATTGAAGATCAAGCTTTTTATGAGCATTACGGTGTTAACCCTAAATCAACACTTAGAGCAGTGCTTCAAACGCTTATTACCGGGTCTGGTACTGGAGGATCAACATTAACTCAGCAATTAGTTAAGCAGCAGTTATTAACAAATGATGTTACTTTCTTTAGAAAGGCTAACGAAATTCTCTTGGCCTTAAGAGTTGAAAAATATTTTACCAAAGACGAAATATTAAACGCTTATCTCAATGTTTCTCCTTTTGGCCGTAATAATGAAGGAGATAATATTGCGGGAATTCGTGAAGCTTCTGAAGGCATTTTCGGCAAAGAACCAAATGAAGTTAATTTAGCTCAAGCTGCCTTTTTAGTTGGTTTGCCTCAAGATCCTTATAGCTATACTCCTTATAACTATAACAGTTCACTTAGAGAGGATTTCAATCCTGGTATCAATCGAATGAAAGCTGTGCTATTCAGTATGTATCGTAACGAGGCTATTACTAAAGAAGAATACGAAACTGCGATTGATTATGATATTAGTAAAGATTTTATTAAACCTGAAAATCGTCCAATCGAACGCCAATCCTACCTGTATCAAACCGTCATGAATGAAGCCATTAAGAAATTAATGGAAATTAATGTCAATGACGATGGAAATCAGATGAGCGATGTTTTACAAGACATTGAATGGTATAATCAATATTATTCTGAAGCAGAAAACCAGCTGCGTACCGGGGGCTACAAAGTATATTCAACTATTGATAAAGAAATTTATGATCAATTACAAGAAACTGCTAAAGAAAACGTAGACTCATTAGGAGTAAGCTATGATGGGGTTTATACAGATCCTAGTACCGGTGAAGAAATCTATTATGTTGAAAATATTCAAACTGGTGTTGTGGTGATTGAAAACACTAGTGGAAAAGTACTGGGCTTTGTGGCTGGGACCGATTATGATAATAATCAAATTGACCATGCCTTTGCCACTCGCCGCTCTCCTGGTTCAACCATCAAACCACTTGCAGTCTATGCACCAGCAATTGAGAATAATCTTATTGCTCCTGCCACAATTGTACCCGATACACCATTTGTAGAAACTTATCCCGATGGAACTGAGTGGAAACCGACCAACTACGGCGAATCAATTTCTAATAAGTTTATCTCTGCCAGAGAATCATTAGCTAAGTCACTGAATTTGCCAACTATTCGAATTTATCAAGGGCTTATACAGCAAAACGTACCAGTCTATGATTATCTTGAACTCATGGGCTTTAAAGATGGCTTTGCATATGATCAAGAAGAAACATACAACCTAGCCTTTTCCATTGGTGGAGTGAATACCGGACCGACTGTTTTTGAACAAACATCTGCTTTTTCAACTTTTGCCAATAATGGTTATTATATTCAAGGGCATATTATCAGTAAGATTGTCGATTCATTTGGAAATACTGTATTTGAACAAGAAGTAGAGCCACAAAAAGTATTTAGTGAGGATACAAACTACTTAATGGTAGATATTTTAAGGGATACAACCGAATTCGGTTCAGGACAATATGCCAAAGCTAATCTGCAAGTTCCAGGAGACTGGATTGCCAAATCCGGAACTAGTGAAAATGCTAAAGATCTATGGTTTATTGCCTCTACTCCTTCTGTTACCATTGGTACATGGGCTGGCTATGATTCACAATATTATGAATACTTTGTTAACCCAGATGATGGACTTGGCAATGAATCGGTTCGTTCACAAATATACTGGGCTAATATCGCCAACGCCTTATTCAGAGTTCGACCTGATATTTTTGGATCTAATGAAGTCTTTGCACAACCCGCTTCTGTTGTTAGCCAAAATATTGTAGCAATGACAGGAACTTTACCTGGAAACATTACCTATAATAACCGAATTGCTAGTCTAAATGGCCCTATTAAACAAGATTTGTTTAAAAATTCAAATCCTGCTGCTCCACTCTCTTATAACTTCATGTTTAACGCTAGTGATCAAGATACTGCACGTTTTTGGAATGCTTATATGGAATCTATTGAGGAAAAGACAACATCAACGACCTCTGCTGAAGAAACAACGGATGAGGATGATGAGTCTCGTTCTGAAAGCACAGATGAAAATGGTAATCTAATACCGGCGCAACCAGAAAATAGCGAGACTGTTACTGAAGAAGTATATTATGAATAATTTTTGCAAAATAAAGGCTCTATAATAAAAAGCTATGAGTTAAAATCTCATAGCTTTTTAATGTTTTTATTCACTCAGTGTTGAACCACGGTGTACTAATTTATGGGGAAGAATGATTTGACGCTGCTCGATACCCTCATCATTCATAATTTTCGTTAGCAAGCGCATTGCTACCGCTCCAACATCATATAAAGGATATTGTAAAGATGATAGTTGAGGACGCGAATATTTTGTAAGGACTGAGTTTTTACTAGTAAGTACTTGAAAGTCTTCAGGTACTTTAATATTTCGATCAGTTAGGGCATTTAAAATGGCTACTGCTAAGAAATCTTTAGTAGCGATAACTCCGGTAGCTTTAGCAGCTAATAATTGATCTACAATTATATCTCCTTCATCATCAGTAAAGTCACTTTGGATAATCAAATCTTCATCTACCGCTATATTATGCTTAGCCAATGCTGATTTATAACCAGGAATCCGATGCACTCGATTGACATAATACTTTTCTGAATCGGTGATAATAGCTGGTCTGTTACCCTTTTGAAGTAAGAAATCTGTCATTTCTTCTATTGCTAATCGAATATCAATTGATACTGTATAGAGATCAGGATCTTCACTAATCATACCCGCAATAACTACAGGTGTTCTTGAAGTTTTAATTAATGACTTAAGTTCTTCGCCGACATTATAACCCATATAGATAATACCATCTACTTGTTTAGCTAATAAATTATTAAAAACATTAATTTCTTTGTCGACACTTTCGTCGGCATTTGCTAAAATAATGTCATATTTGTACATAGCTGCTATATCATCAATTCCGCGTGCCAATGCCGAAAAGAAGATATTAGTAATGTTAGGAATAATAACGCCAACTGTGGTTGTTTTTTTACTGGCTAGTCCTCTTGCTACAGCATTAGGTCTATAATCTAAACGTTCTATAACTTCTGAGACTTTTTTTCTAGTACTTGGCTTTACATTTGGATTACCATTTACAACTCGAGATACGGTGGCCATTGATACGCCAGCTTCACGAGCTACATCATATATTGTAATTGTTTGCTTTTCCATGCCTACCCTTCTTTCAAATTTTTAATTTACTCTTTGAATTTAACATAAGCAGACAGATAGTGCAAGCGTTTTCTAGCTTTATTCTCAAGTTTTCACAGTTTTTTCATAAATAATGAACTCGCTCATTAGAGGGTGTTTGCTGTCTTCTCCAACCCAAAAGATAGGTTAACACTGATTTCATTTGTAGAGCAGTTTACCCTTCAACTTTTTGGATGGTCGGTGACACCAAATATGGCAGTGAGGAAAATTTAACTTAATTAACCTACCATGGGAATAAGCACCTTATCAGATATAATCTATTCGAGAAAGAAGAAACGAAGAAACATCATCGGAGCTTTTAATTTATGGGAATCGCCGAATCGAGCGCAATGACAGACCATCATACTGCTTAAAGGAAGTAGTTATTATTAATAGCATTCAAGATTTTTAAAATACGCAATGATTATGAAAGTACGAGCGATGTTTACCGACCGAAGGAGACAGACACGGCACCTCAAAAAGCAATCTACTACAAACTGTCTTATGAATCACTCAAGTTTAACGAACGAGCCAAGCTCTTATCTGACGAAGGAAAGACACTCTACAGTCAACGAAGAATTGCTGTAGAGTCTGTATTCGATCATGTAAAGACAAATTGGTTCTATAATTTATAGGGTTGATGGCCGAAGGCCTCAACTCTATTTTTTACTTT
>NZ_JBNUPF010000019.1:0-45365 GCF_050409565.1 Facklamia sp. P12955 | reverse complement strand
TTTTTATTATATATCAAAAAGCCCTCTAAATCACCATAGGTTGGTGATTTAGAGGGCTTTGTCTACAGTCTGAAGCTCGCCTGCTAGGGCGAGCTTTTGTGTGAGTAAACTTAGATTAGGCAGCTTCAAACTGACTATTATAGAGGTCGGCGTAGAATCCTTGTGCTTGAATTAATTGGTCATGGTTACCTTGTTCTATGATATTACCATCTTTTAGGACTAAGATTAAATCAGCATTACGAATAGTTGATAAGCGGTGGGCAATGATAAAGGAAGTTCGACCCTCAGTTAATTTATCCATGGCTTCTTGGATAAGCACTTCTGTTCGTGTATCTACTGAAGATGTTGCCTCATCTAGAATTAATAATGGCGCGTCCTTAATGAGCGCACGGGCAATGGTTAGTAATTGTTTTTGCCCAACTGATAGGGTAACTTTTTCATCTAGGACAGTGTCATAAGTATGGGGGAGGGTATTAATAAAATGGTCAATGCCGACAGCTTGACAAGCCGCAATCATTTCAGCTTCTCCCACATCTTTTTTATTAAAGAGTAAGTTTTCACGAATGCTTCCTTCAAATAGCCAAGTATCTTGTAAAACCATAGAGAAGTAATCGTGAATTTCACTACGTTTCATTTTTTGGATATTTTTACCGTCTAGACGAATCTCACCCCTATCAATTTCATAAAAGCGCATTAATAAGTTCACAATTGTGGTTTTCCCCGCACCGGTTGGCCCAACAATGGCAATCTTTTTGCCTGGCTTGGCATAGGCAGAGAAGTCGTGAATAATCATTTCTTCAGGATCGTAGCCAAAATGAACATGGTCGAATTCAATTAAACCCTTAACGTCTTCTAATTGACGCGTCTTATGGTTTTCATCTTCTAATTCTGCTTCATTAAGAAAATCAAACACACGAGCCATAGCAGCGCGAGCCTGAGCTAAAGCTTGGCTGGATTGAGCCAACTGTTGAATCGGCCGAGAGAACATCCGAATATACATCATAAAGGCGACAATGACTCCAATCGTTATCTGACCTTCGATTACTAAGGCTGCACCGAAGATACACACCAATACATAACCAAAGTTACCAATAAAAATCATTAAAGGCATGGCAATACCTGAGAGAAATTGGGCTTTCCAAATGCTACTTTCTAAATCTTCATTAATCGTCCGAAAGGTTTCCTTGGCGAATTCGATGGCATTATATGAACGTACAATAGCATGGCCAGTATACATTTCTTCTATATGGCCGTTAATGTCGGCTAAGTGGTTTTGTTGTTGCTTAAAAAAGCTCCTGGATTTTATCATTAGAAAAATAGTGATTCCAAAACCAACTACAACGGTTGCGATAGAAACAAAGGTCAAAGTAACATCTGTGCGAAACATCATAATAAGTGTTCCGATTAACATAGTGGTAGCAGAAACAAGGGTAGACATACTTTGGTTGAGTGTTTGTCCTAAAGTGTCTAAGTCATTGGTCACTCGTGACAGGGTATCGCCTTGCGAATGTTGGTCAAAATAATTAAGAGGCATGCGGTTGACCTTGTGACCAATCCCTTCACGCAAATTTTGCGTTAAACGTTGTGAGATAGTTGCCATGATAAAGGAAGCACCGTAGTTGGCAACAGCCCCCAAAGCAAACAACATAGCTAAATAAGTGGCTTGTTGACTGATCTTTTCTAAATTCATTTCATTCATCATGCCTTGAGCAATTAAGTCGGTAATTTGGCGAATTCGATCCGGTCCGATTACTGAAATATAAGAACCAGCTATTGAGAAAAGAAGAGCCAATGCAAAGATTAGACGGAAGCCCTTGCTATAGGTTCTTAAAGTAACAGTTTTATCTTTATTTTCCATTGTCAAGTTCCTCCTTGTTTAATTGTGAATAAGCGATTTCTTGATAGATTTTGTTGGATGTTAATAATTCTTGGTGGGTTCCTTTACCAACAATTCGTCCCTTTTCTATGACCATAATCAAATCAGCATCCATGATGGTTGAAATTCTTTGACCGACAATGACTTTAGTCATTTCTTTGGTTTTTTCAGCTAGAATGTGGCGCAATTTACGATCGGTTTGATAGTCAAGGGCTGAGAAGGAATCATCAAAGATAAGAATTTGCGGTTTTCGACCGATAGCTCGGGCGATGGCTAAACGTTGCTTTTGCCCACCTGAGAAGTTGGTACCGTCTTGAGCCACATAACTTTGTAATTGTTCTTCTTTTTCAGTGACGAAATCTTTTGCTTGGGCGATATCGATGGCCTCCCATATTTCGGCTTCACTGAGTGGGCTTTGGCTGGAATCGCCAAAAGCAATATTAGATTCAATGCTTCCTGAAAATAAGACAGACCTTTGGGGGACATAGCCAATAATTTCGTTTAGGCGTTCACGAGGATAGTCTTTGATCGAATTGCCATTAATCAAAATTTCTCCTTCAGTGGTATCGAATAAACGTGGAATCAAGTTGATCAAGGTGGATTTACCAGATCCAGTTGACCCGATAAAGGCGAGGGTTTGACCAGCTTTTGCTTCAAAGGATATATCCTTAAGTACAGGCTTAGAAGCACCTGGATAAGTAAAGCTAACATCTTGGAATACCAGCGACCCTTTATCTTTTTCTTGTGGGGCATTTTCTGGATAGATGAGACTCGATTTAGTATCTAGTACTTCACCGACTCTTTTAGCAGAAACCATGGTACGAGGCGTTATAATGAAGATCATAGTCATCATCATAAAACCAATCACTACTTGCATGGCATAAGATGAAAAGACAATCATATCTGAAAAAAGAACGATTTTTTCTTGAAAGGCAGCAGCTGCAATCAAATAGGCGCCTACCCAATAAACTCCTAAAGTCAAACCGTTAGAAACAAGCATCATTAGAGGGTTCATAAAACTCATTGTTCGGTAAATGACTAAGTTTAAACCGGTTAGTTCTTGGTTAGCGTCTGAGAATTTTTCGGTTTGATAGTCTTCCGCATTATAAGCACGAATTACGCGCATACCGGATAGGGTTTCTCGCATGATACGGTTCAAGCGGTCGGTTAAGCTTTGGACTAGCTTTTGTCTAGGTAAAACGATGGATAAGAGGATAATAATGGTTGTTAACATTAAGCCAACAGCAGTAAAGGTTACCCACATCCATTCCACATTTTTTGTAGAAATTTTACCAACAGCTAAAATAGCCATCATCGGTCCTCTAACAATAATTTGTAGGCCCATAGCCAAGAAGACTTGAATTTGAACGATGTCATTGGTTGTTCGCGTTAATAAGCTAGGAATGGAGAAATCTTGCAATTCTTTTGTTGAATAATCCATAACAGAATCAAAAACGTCACGTCTCAATCCCGAGGCAAAACTAGCTGCCACTCGTGCTGATAGGAAGACAACTATCAGCGATAAGACGAGACCAATAATCGATAGACCAACCATCTTAGATCCTGGATGATAGAGATCTGAAACAGCTACTCCCGGATTTTGCAGTCTTTGTGTAATTTCTGACATATAGCCAGGTACTTGCAATTCAATCCAAACGCTAGCAATGATTAAGATAATAGCAGTTATCATCGTGGCTACTTGTTTAGCGGTTAGTCTTTTAAATATTTTAAACATGAGTATCCTCCTTTTGATCCAATAATTTATTGGCTCTTATAATATTTTGGTCTATTCGCAGAAAAATTTTATGCAAGCAATTAATTTCTTCTTGTGAGATTCCATTCAGAAGGGTTTGTTTGATCATGATAATAAACGCTTCAATTTTACTCGATTTTTCAAGACCTAATTTTGTTAATTGTATGACTTTATGACGTTTATCTTCCGCATAGGGAAAAGTTTCAATAAAACCATTACGTTTCATCCGTTGAATTAAATGGCTGGCCACAGATTTAGAAATGTTTAAGTGGTCTTCAATATCCTTTTGAAAAACGTCTGAGTCTTGATGGCAGTATAGGTACATAATAGTGTGTCCTTGTGGACCGTCTAAATGTTGTATATCATAATCATTTGCATAACGCATTTTAAGTTGTTCGGCCTGGTGGATTGTATGTTTTAAATGATAGAGCATGGAAGTCTCCTTTCATATTAGTTACCATGAGAACTATTTTAAAGCAATCCTTTCCAATGTCAATCATTATGATCTGAAAGCTCTCTCTTTTTAAGATTTAATATTTCCTCCAAAAGCTTCATTCCGGCTTCTAATTCATTAAAATCAGCTCTAGCATATCCAACTACTAAACTAGCGGGTCTTCTTTTTTTATTTAATTCATAGTCTGCTAAAGGGGATAGAGCCATGCTGTTTTTTTTTGCTATCTCAACAATTTTACTTTCACTAAGAGTAGTAGCGTGAATTTCCAATAATAGGTGGAGCCCCGCGTTTGTACCAACAATTTTGAGATTATCGAAGTTTTTAGCCCATTCTTCTAATAATTGTCTTTTTTTAGCATATTTTCGTCGCATGCGGTTAACATGACGCGTAAAATGTCCACCAGCCATGAATTGTGCTAAGACATTTTGGGTCAATCGTGGAACGGGACAAGAAAAATAATAAGGGTATTCTTTAAATTTTTGTAAGAGCGAGTCTGGTAAAAGTATAAAAGATATTCTTAAAGCGGGACTAATTAATGATGAAAAAGACTGTAAGTAGATAACATGGTCATGTGAGTCGATCGCCTTTAAAGGGGGAATAGGCTTACCTTGATAGCGAAATTCACCATTGTATTCATCTTCAATTATCCATTTATCGTCTTGATTGGCCCACTCTAATAATTCTTGTTTGCGTCCGATTGTCATAATCGAGCCCGTCGGAAACTGGTAAGAGGGGGTAACATAGAGTAAGTCCATTTCTTTTTTATCAGTGGGACTAGGATTTGCACCTTCTTGATCTAATTCAATCGGTATCTGTTCAATTTGATTGGCTTTTAAAAAATCACCCCAACGATGAAAACCAGGATCTTCAACACCGATTTTAGCCTTACCAATCAATTTAACTAAGAGTAAAAGTAAGTTTTCAGTTGAGGAGCCAATAATAATGTGACTAGGAGAAGCCTTAATTCCTTTGGCATTCCATAAGTAGGTAGCAATCGTTTCACGTAAATGATGTTCACCGAGTTTAGAGCCTTTTTCAGTCAAATATCTTGCATCTTGATTGAGACACTCCATAGTAATTTTTTTCCAAGTGGCTACTGGAAATTCAGGATCCACTCCCTTGTAACGCCAATCAATAGCTGGCTGGCTTTCTGCTTCTATTTCACTTAGCTGCCATTGATTGGGTTCTTTTAAACTTAACTTTTGGCTGAGAACGAAATATCCCTTTCGCTGAATAGCTTCAATATAGCCTTCTGCGGCTAACTGATCCAAACTAGCTGTTATAGTATTAAGGCTGACCCCACGGTCTTTAGCCATTTGTCTTTTACTAGCTAGCTTTTCACCGGGATTTAATTGACCTTGTAGGATTCTTTGTTTGATTTCATTATATAATTGTAAGTATAACAATCTGGTACCCTCACATTCTTTTGTTTTGGTACTTTATATAGTACCAAAATCTTTTATCATATAGCTATAGAAGGGAATGATTTTATGTCTAAAGAAATTATTGATCCAAAAACTTTTGTCGGTGGCGTGATTATGGATGTTATGAATCCAGAGCAAGCTAAAATTGCTGAAGCGGCGGGTGCAGTGGCTGTTATGGCTCTAGAACGTATTCCAGCAGATATTCGTCAAGCAGGTGGCGTTAGCCGGATGTCCGATCCAGCCTTAATCAAGTCGATTCAAGAAGCTGTTTCTATCCCGGTTATGGCTAAAGTGCGTATTGGTCATTTTGTCGAAGCGCAAATCTTACAAGCTATTGACGTTGATTTTATTGATGAATCTGAAGTTTTATCACCAGCTGATAATGACCATCATATAAATAAGACAAATTTCCAAATACCTTTTGTATGTGGAGCTAGAAATATTGGCGAAGCTCTCCGTCGTATTCAAGAAGGAGCTTCCATGATTCGGACCAAAGGAGAAGCGGGAACAGGAGATGTGGTTCAAGCTGTGACCCATATGCGGTCGATCCAAGCGGGCATTAAACGTATTCAAGCCATGGATGAAGATGAACTATATGTCGAAGCCCGTGACTTAAAGGTACCTTATGATTTACTTAAAAAAGTGCATGAAACGGGTGAATTACCAGTAGTTAACTTTTCTGCTGGTGGGGTAGCGACTCCTGCCGATGCAGCTTTAATGATGCAATTAGGTGCTCAAGGGGTCTTTGTTGGGTCTGGTATTTTCAAATCAGGTAACCCTGAAAAAAGAGCCAAAGCAATTGTTCGAGCTGTTGAAAATTATCAAGATCCTAAAGTCATCGCCGAAGTGTCAGAAGATTTGGGTGAAGCCATGGTCGGCTTGAACCCAGATGAAGTCGAAGTGATTATGGCTAATCGCGGTAACTAATCGAAAAGATACATACTTCAAAAAAGACAAGGTCTGCCATGGCAAACCTTGTCTTTTTGTTTTTAAAATGGAACTAGATTCTATTGTGTTTTATATCTTCGTTCTGATTGAAAGTAGAGAAGAGGCTAATAACGATTGACAGTAAAGCTGCGTACCAGAAGTTTTCAACTTGAATACCATCCAACATACTGTCTACTAATTGAATCATAAAAGCATTAATAGCAAGGTTGAAGAAACCAAAGGTCAGTAAATTAATGGCACAGCCTGCAAACTTTAATAAACGTCCTAGAGTTCCACTTACTAATCCCAATAAAATAGAAAAAATAATGACAGACAATAAACTAGTGACAACAATCCCAGGGATTATGTAACTTAAAACAAGAACCACTAAAGTTGTTGTTAAAATATTTTTCATTCAATCACTCCTTTTATAATATTATAGCAGAAATTATCGCTTCGAAATACTTCTAAATTCTTTTAAAGGGCTTACAATTATGCCATAATGAGAAAGTAAACAATTAATTAGGAGGTCATATAATGACATTTAACAAAATAGAAAGTCAAAACATTCCAGATATTCACTCGGTGGGACATTTATATGTCCATGAAGAAACGGGGGCTCAAGTTCTATATCTCGAAAATGAAGATAAGAATAAATCTTTCACCATTGGCTTTAAAACACCGCCATATAGTGACAATGGAATTACGCATATTATCGAACATTCAGTTCTCAATGGGTCTAAAAAATATCCGTCTAAAGAACCTTTCGTAGAGATTATCAAAGGATCGATGAATACCTTTGTAAACGCTATGACTTTTGCCGATAAAACCATTTATCCTGTCGCTTCAACGAATGACCAAGACTTTAGCAACTTGATGAGCGTTTATTTAGATGCCGTTTTCGAACCGAATTTCCGTCAAAATCCTCAAATTTTAGCGCAAGAGGGTTGGCATTATCATTTAGAAAAGGCTGAGGATGAGCTGATTTATAAAGGGGTCGTCTATAATGAAATGAAAGGGGCAATGGCTTCACCGGATGATCAAATGTATCATGCCATGAGTCAATCCTTATATCCAGACTCTATTTATCAATATGAATCAGGTGGTCTACCATCAGCTATTACAGATTTAACCCAAAAAGAATTTGTGGACTACCATCAAGAATATTACCATCCAAGCAATTCATTAACCGTTCTTTATGGTGACTTAGATATTAACCATGCTTTTGAGAGGTTAGAAGAATACTTTTCAGGAAAAGGCAAAACACCAGCTGTAGATTTAAAATTTAATATCCAAGAGCCAAGTCAAAAAGAAATTAATAAACACTATTCGATCACTGAAGGAGATGACCCAGCTGACAAAGACTATCTATGTTTAGCTTGGCATGTTTCGACTGCTGACAGATTACTAGAAGCCATGGCCTTTGAAATTTTGGAAGAAATTTTATTCGGTAATAACCAGTCTCCCTTGAAGAAAGCACTCCTTGATGCGGAAATAGGTGGCGACATCAGTGGAGGTCATGATTTACCTGGTTATACTGAAGTTTTTATGATTCTAGCTAAGTACTCGTCTGCTAATAAGATGGAGGACTTTAAAAAGGTTGTTAAAGAAACCTTAGCTAAATTGGTTGATGAAGGAATTGATCCAGCAATTATTCAAGCTTCCATTAATAAAATTAGCTTCCGTTTGAAAGAAAGAGTCATTTCAGAATCACGTCCTCGCGGCCTTTTTTATACCTTATCGGCTTACCAAACCTGGTTGTACGACTTTTCACCTTTTGACATTCTTTCCTTCTCTGAGAGGTTAACAGAATTGCGAAAGCTTGCCAAAGAGGGCTACTTTGAAAAATTAATTGAAGAAAAATTGTTAAACAATAACCACCGTGTGGCAATCACGCTTGAGGCAAGTCCAGGACTAAGTGATCAAAAAGAAGCCAAGCAAGATCAAGAACTACAAGCATACAAGTCTCAACTCTCTCAACAAGAGGTAGAAGATTTGGTAGCTTCCACTCAAGCCTTAATTGAACGTCAAGTATCGGTCGATAAACCAGAAGATTTAGCTAAAATCCCTATGTTAACTAAGGAAGACTTAACAACAGAAACAGAAGAATTACCTTTGACAATTAATCCGCTTGAAAAGAGTCAAGGTAAGTTTTATCATGCAGACCAATTCACCTCAGGCATTGATTACTTATCGCTTTATTGGGATATTCGTGATCTTGAAGTCGAAGAATACTCACGCCTTTCATTATTAGCCAAGTTGATGTCAGGCCTTGCTACAAAAAACTATTTTTCTGATCAATTACAACGGCAAATGGATACCCACACCGGTGGCATCTTAGCCTCAGTAGATATCGTTCCCAAATTAGACGGTAGTATTCAAACCTATTTTGCCTTAAATGGAAAAGCACTGGAAGCTTCATCCGATCATTTGATCGACTTAATGCAAGAAATTATGACTTCGACCTTGATTGAAGATCAGCAAGAAATCTTACGCATCATCCAAGAATTAATTGCCGGTTTTGAAAACCGTATAAACTTTGGGGCTCATGTTTTAGCCCTTAAACGCGCACTGAGCCAGTATAAGCCAGCTCTTAAATTAGAACAAATGACTTCAGGCATTGATTTCTTTAATTATTTAAAAGAATGCCGTGACTTACTCAAAGAAGGAAAAGGCGATCGATTATTAGACCAATTAAAGACTAGCTATCAAAAAATTCTTAACTTTAACCGTCTAAACATTTTATATACCGGTAATCAAGAGCGAGCAAGTTTGGTTAAAAATAAGGTGCTTAAAGCGTTTAATCAGCTTCCATCAAAAGATTTAGGACCTTTGCAAACTTATCCAAGTGGCAAGAAACAAAATGAAGCCTTTGTCACCGCTCAAGATGTCAACTATGTTGGTCTTGCGGCTGATGCTAGTGACCACCTACAGTATTCAGGTGCTTCTAAGGTCCTGAGCAATGAATTGAATTTAGGCTATCTTTGGAATACCATTCGTGTACAAGGTGGAGCCTACGGTTCTGGTTATGGTCATGATCGGTTAGGTTCTTTATATATGATGTCCTATCGTGATCCTAATATCCGCCAATCAGTAGAAAGTTATTTAGCGATTCCTGCTTATGTGCGCCAATTAGAGCTTTCAGAAAGCGAGCTACTTAAGAATATCATTGGCAGTCTTTCACCATTAGAACGTCCTAAATCAGCACACGAAAAAGGAGTAGAAGCCTTCACCTTGCATTTAACTGGCTTAGATTATCAAATGATTAGTCAGTTAAAAGAAGAGATGATTGCTGTAACGAATGAGCAACTAAATGACTTAGCAGATGGATTAGAAAACGCACTTCAAGATTACACTCTAGCAGTTATTGGTAATAAGGCGAAAATTGAAAAAGATAAAGACTTATTCGATGTAATCTATGAATTATACTAAGCTATTTAACTGGTTCAAATTGAAAGAGAAAAAGCATCCTATTTTTTTAGGGTGCTTTTTTATAAGGAGTATTAAACTAAGTTTTGTGGTTGATTTTCAAGATAACGATAGATGTTTTCAAAAGCGATTTGAGCTCTTAAATCCATCGCTTCATGGGTAAAGTAACCAACATGAGGAGACAGTAGGATGTTTGGTGCGGTTAGCAGCGGGTGGTCTTCACGAAGAGGTGCCTCGCTATCAAAGACATCAATTCCGGCTCCAGCAATCTCTCCATCCTTTAAGGCTTGGGCTAGGGCATCACTATCAATGATTGGACCGCGAGCGCAATTAATCAAAACGGCTGATTTTTTCATAGCTTGTAATTGATCTTTTCCAAAGAATTGCTGGGTTTCGCGATTAAGTGGAAGGTGGATAGTGATGATATCACTCTTAGCTAGTAATTCTTCTAAGGAGGAGTAATCCATTCCCATATTGATTAATTCCTGATCACGACTGCGATTGAATCCCATTAAGTTAGCGCCAAAGGCCTTGAATAATTTAGCCGTTTCTTTACCAATTTTTCCAGTTCCAATAATTCCTACCGTCTTGCCTTTAATTTCAGAGCCTTGCCGAATACCAGGAAAGTCTTCGGTCATTCTTACTTCTTGGTCGCTAGCCTTGAGTTGACGGAATAAATTAAGCGTCATCCCTAGGACTAATTCAGCGACGGCTGTATTGGCATAGCCAGCGGCATTCGAAACTAAAATGTCGCGATCTTTGGCTTTGATTAAAGGAATATGGTCGACGCCAGTAAAAGCCACATTGATATATTTCACCATGTCTAATTGATCTAAGACTTCTTCGGGAAAAGGATTGTTTGCCAAAGTTATTATATCTGCTCCCTGACAGCGTTTAATCATTTCGTCTGGGTCTGTCGTTTTTTCAGGATAATATTTAAATTCATGGCCTGCTTCTATTAAAGGTTTTGCCAGTTCTTCAATCCGTTCTTGGGGGACTTTTAAGTTTTCTAGAACAACAATTTTCATAAATAAACCTCCTAATTAAATAGCAACTCTAATTATACGATACGCTATTGACAATTAATTGCAAATAAAATGAAATCAGTGTTTACAGATTATATGAAAAGGTATACAATAGATTCATTAAATTTAGAAAGGAGTTAAAACAATGAACACTATGAACTTATTTGTCTTTCATTTAATTATCACAAAAACTCCTTTCATAATAAATAGGAAGACTCACTAGCTAATTGATCTAGGAGTCTGTCATTATGCAAAAAGACACCTATTTAAGGAGCACCTTAAATAGGTGTCTTTTATGCTTACTTATTATGAAAGGATCTAGGAAGAAGGAGAGAGATGTTAGCAGCATTATATCAATTTATTAAGGAACATAAAATGGCTTATTTCATTGGCGGCCTACTAGCCATTTTATCAGGCTTATTAGCTATCGTTCCCAATTATATTATTCAATTATTCATTGATGCCATTGTCAAAAAATCTTTAGATTCAAAGACTTTAATTTTTTATTTAGCCGTTTTCTCAGTAGCGGCTGTATCAAATTATATCGTAGAGGCTTCTTGGTTGGTGATTCTTTTTGGTCGTTCATCACTTTTCACCAAGCAAGTCCGTCAAAAATTATTTCGCCGACTCACTTATTTAAAATTACCTTTTTATGAAAATTACCGCTCGGGTGATTTAATGACGCGGATGACTTCAGATATAGATCGTTTGGGGGAAACATTAGCTTATGGTTTTCTAATTATCATTTCAGATGGATCTTGGCTGATTTCAATTCTTTTAGTCATGTTTATTACTATTTCCTGGAAATTGACCTTAATATCAATTATTCCTTTAATTCTTTTTGGGGTGATCATTCATTTCCTAGGACAAGAAGCCGATAAACGCTATGAAGCCAGCCGCGATGCGGTAGCTAAATTGTCTAACGAAGTGCTTGAAACAGTTGATGGGGTACGCGTAATCCGTGCCTATGGAAAGAAAGACTTAGAGCAGGTGCGTTTTCAAGAAAGAACCAAAGATGTTGTCAAACAAACCAATGTGATGAACTTCTTATTTGGTTTTTTTGGACCTTCTGCTCGTATCTTTTCTGGCCTTTCCACAGGGATTGGTCTGGCCTTAGGGGCATACTACGTCAACCAAGGCCAATTATCAATTGGTCAATTGATTACCTTCCAAATTTATCTCGGTATGTTTAATGAAGTGATTTGGGGGATGTCTGATTTGATTGCGATCTATCAACAGGGTCAAGTTTCACACCGTAAGATTCAAGAAATCGAAGAGGCTGATGATCTCTTTGGCAAAGAAGGCGACCGATCGATTAGTCAGATTGAACAAATTGATTTCAAAGATTTTCAGTTTGCCTATCCTGATGATCAAGAGCCAGTTATTCAAGCCATCAATTTTTCTTTAAAGGCGGGTCAAACTTTAGGAATTGTTGGCAAAACCGGTTCAGGTAAGTCGACCTTAGTGCGACAACTCTTACGCCAGTATCCTGTTGAAGATCCTGAATCCTTAAAGATTAACGGCCATCCGATTGCTGATTATCATTTTGAACAATTAGCTAGTTTGATTGGTTATGTTCCTCAAGACCATGTGCTTTTCTCTCGCTCAGTCAAAGACAATATTCTTTTTGGAAAGTCTGATGCGACAGAAGTGGAGCTGAACGAGGCCATTGAAGCAGCTGATTTTACTAAGGATATGGCCCATATGAATAAGGGCTTAGAAACCTTAATCGGTGAAAAAGGGGTAGCCATTTCAGGTGGACAAAAACAAAGAATTGCGATTGCCCGTGCTTTAATTCGTAAGCCGGAGCTTTTAATTATGGATGACTCCTTGTCTGCAGTAGATGCTAAAACCGAAACTGCTATCATTAAAAATATTCAAGCAGCACGTCAAGATAAAACCAATATTATCATTACCCATCGTCTTTCAGCTGTTTCGCATGCAGACTTAGTTTTAGTCTTAGAAGATGGGCGCATCATTGAAAGAGGAAAACCTGAAGAACTATTAAAAACTAAAGGTTGGTATTACCAACAGTATCGTAATCAACTAATGGAGGAGGGCGAAAATGGAAACTTTTAAACGTTTATTGTCCTATTTGAAGTATGCTAAATGGAAATTTTTATTAGGTGTTTTCTTCCTAATTGCTTCGGTCGGCCTTTCTGTTTATGCTCCTTTATTAGCTAAAGATTTAATTGATTATGCAGCCAATCAAGTCAGTAATAATCAAATCATTGAACAAGGCAAGGTAATTAGCTTCTTCATTCGCTATGTCTTGATTTTGGTTTCTTCGGCAGTCCTTTCTTACTCTGCATATATTTTAATGGCTTTTGTGGCCAATCAGTTGAGTAAAAAGGTGAGGGATCAAGCCCATCAGCATATGCAAACCCTACCGGTTTCATACTTTGATGATAAACCGGCTGGAAAAATTGCGGCTCGAATTGTCAATGACACGGAAGTTTTGCGTCAGTCCTTTTATCAAAACTTTTGTAACCGTATGTTGATTAACTTAATGACGGTCATTGGTATTTATGCCGCCTTACTCTACGTCAATTTAAAAATTGGTTTAGCCTTTCTTTTATTCATCCCACTTTTTATCGTTTGGCAAGTTATTTATATGCGTAAAATTGCGCCAGTCAATACTAAATGGCGTGAAAGTATCTCTGAATTAAACAGCAAAACGGCTGAGATTATTCAAGGGGTAACAATTGTTCAAGCCTTTGGACAAGAAGAAATGCTCAATGATGAATTTGAAGCAACCAATGAAGAATGGTATCAATCAAGACTCCAATCCCAAAAGATTGATTCTAGACTCTCTTGGTCCTTGGCTGATTTATTAAAAAATATGGGTATTTTATTGGTAGTGACCTATTTAGGAACTCAATACTTAGAGGGCATCTTAGGTATTTCTGTCGGTAAATTATATGTGTTAATTAATTATGTATCGCGCCTTTTTGATCCGATTACACAAATTGTGCGTTTAATGACTATGTTGCAACAATCTTTAGTTTCAGGCTCTAGGGTCTTTTCCTTGATGGATCACCCCAGTGAAAAAGATCAAGCAGCAGTCTTTGAAATGGGTGAGGGGCGTGTTAGCTTTCAAAATGTGAACTTTGCCTATAAAGGCGATCAAAAAGTCTTAAAAAATATTAATTTTGAAGTTGAGCCTGGTCAGACAATTGGTTTAGTCGGTCATACCGGTTCAGGAAAATCTTCGATAATTAATTTAATTTTCCGTTTCTATGATCCACAAGATGGAACGATTTTGATTGACGGCCAGGATATTCAAGACTTTTCGCGTGAGAGTGTTCGAGCCGATATGGGCATCGTCCTACAAGAGCCCTACCTCTTCTCAGGAACCATTGCTAGTAATATCTCTATGAATGATCCGGAGATCAGCCAAGAAAAGATCATGCAGGCTATCGAACAAGTTGGGGCCAAAGAAATGATGGCTAAATTAGAAAAGGGGATCGATGAAGTAGTGGTTGAAAAAGGTCAATCCCTTTCTTCAGGGGAACGGCAGTTAATTTCCTTTGCGCGTACCCTGGCTGCTGATCCTAAGATTTTAATTTTAGACGAAGCAACTTCACATATTGACACTGAGACTGAAACGATCATTCAAGCAGCCATGAAAGTGCTACAAAAAGGTCGGACAACTTTTATCATTGCGCACCGCCTATCGACTATTCAGCATGCCGATCAAATTATTTTGATGGATAATGGCGAAATCAAAGAAAAAGGCAACCATCATGAATTGATGGCTTTAAATGGACAGTATGCCGAAATGTATCGGATGCAGGCTAAGGTTTCCTAGTTTCTAAATTCTCAAGCAAAAAACACCGGGTAAATGCCCCGGTGTTTTTATTGTTTAGGATTAATTTATAAAATGGCTGACTTATTTATCGTAGATAAAATGCTCAGTTTGATTAAAGGCGTTTAAACGAAATTGTCCGTCACGATATTCAACAATGGATAGGGAACAATTAGATAGGGGTTGTCCACTCTCGAAATCTGCCACTAAACCGTGAATTAGATTGCTAATGGCCATGCCATGGCTCATAATCAATATTTTTTGATTAGTTCCCGCATGCTTATTTAATAGAATTAAAAGTCCTGATTCAATCCGATCCCAAAATTCAACATAATTTTCAGCCCAATGTTCAGGGTCTAAATGTTTTACTAGCTTTAGAAATTTAGGCATTTCAATTGGTTTATCCATTTTTTTTACGTCAATACCACCGGCCAATAAATGCTCATCCACTGCATCATACAGATTGGAAGCAGGTTGACCTTCAAATGAACCAAAGAAGACTTCCCGTAATTCCTTCATTAATTGGATTTCGTAGTGGTCTTTGTGATGGTTTTCATCCAGAACATAGCGGAGAGTTTCTTGCGTTCTGTGTAAATCGCTGGAATAAACCGCATCAAAATGGATATCTGCAATGCCACGACCAGAAGCTCTTGCTTGCTCAATTCCTTTAGCAGTTAGGGGGGCATCGGACCAACCTTGCACTTGACCATTGTGATTAAATATCGTTTCACCGTGCCGCATAAAGTAAAAAGTAACACCGTTAGACATAAATTCCCTCCGTTCTTTATTCTCTTTAATTATAACCTTATTGCCAATTATTGTCTAAGCAATCCGATTGAATTTATCGATTTTGCTTAGACATTCAAGTGCAATTACTCAATGATTATGGTAATCTATAGAAGTTATAAGAAGGGAGAGTAGCCTAAATGGGGTTGTTAAATACCAAGTCTAAAGACCAAATCAAAAGCTTAGTTGTCAAAATAAAAAAGCAGCTTGATGGGCTTTCTTTTGGCTCATACGCGGCGGAAGTTTCTTACTTTATTCTCTTAGCCGTTGTTCCTATTCTCTTAGCCTTTTCCAACTTGATTGTGCTCTTACCTTATTCTTATGAAGAAGTCATTGTCTTTTTGAGAACTTCTTTGCCTGGACAAGTGGCTAAGTCCTTAATCCCAATGATTCAACAGTACTATCAAACAGCTTCTACTAGCTGGGTGCCAATTGGTTTAGTCTTAGCTTTATGGCCTGCTTCCAATGTGTTTAATGCCTTGCAAAGAGTGCTCAATCAAATATATAGGGTAAAGAGTAAGAGACACTTTTTGATTCAACGCTTATTTGCCTATCTTTTTACCTTAGTCAGCGTCTTAGTTATTTTAGTTTCAACCTTTATTTTTACTTTCGGTGAGTATTTACTGACTTGGATTGACCAGTATTTAAGAAGTGATTTGAGCTTTTTGTTTACTTGGTTAAGAGGGGGAAGTTGGGGGTCTTTATTTTTCCTCTTTATTTTTCTAGTGATTGTTTATACCTATTTACCGCATCATCAATTAAAATATACTAAAGCTATTCCAGGATCCTTATTCTCTGTATTAACGTTTACTCTTTTAGGTAAATTATTTGGAACCATTATTCAATTTAATCAATCACTTAATAGTAACACTGCCTTGGGTGCAATTTTAGTCATCATGTTTTGGATTTATCTAAATTGTCTCATATTTTTTATCGGCGCTTTTATAAATGTTTTAACTTTAGATTTTAAGGCTGTTAATAAGAGACTTTAATGAAATGATTCGATCTATCAAATCCATCGATTAAGTCTTATCCTTAAGGAGGAAGAAATATTAATGCAAATAAATAGAAGAATTGCTAGTTATCAAGAAAATCGAATTGATTATGGCATTGTTTTAACTGTTTTGTTGTTATGTTTAGTGGGCTTAGCCGTTGTATATGCAACTACCGCAATGATTTCCAACCAAGGAATCGGGCCGACCTTACAACAAGCCTTGTGGTACGCCTTAGGTTCTCTGGTCGTTATTATCGTTATGCAGTTTGATAGTGAACAGTATTGGAAATTATCTATTTACTTTTACGGTATTGGTCTGTTTTTACTGGTGCTCGTCCTTTTTTTCCATGATCGCCAAACAGCAATCATGACGGGAGCTAAATCTTGGTTCAAATTAGGTTCTTTATCTTTTCAACCTTCAGAGTTGATGAAACCAGCCTTGATAGTTTATCTGTCACGATTGGTAACCGAACACAATAATCAAAATACTAATCGAACGATTCAAAGCGACTTTATCTTGATTGGTAAACTCTTATTGGCTTCCGCACCTGTATTAATATTAGTGCAAATGCAAAATGACTTGGGAACTAACTTGGTCATGCTGTCTATTATCGCTGGATTGATTCTTTTATCCGGTGTTTCATGGAAAATTTTATTTCCAGCTTTTTCAGTTGTTTTCATTGTTGGTGGGGGATTAATCTTACTGGCCGTCTTATTCCCAGATGCCTTACTGAAAATCGGCTTCCAACCTTATCAGTTAGGCCGGATCACTACTTGGTTAGAACCCTTCTCAGACACCAGAGGTGAATCTTACCAACTGGTTCAATCGATCTTAGCGATTGGATCTGGTCAACTCTATGGTAAGGGCTTTGGCATTTCCGAAGTGCCAGTTCCGGTTCGTGAATCAGACTTTATTTTTACGACTATTGGTGAAAATTTTGGTTTTTTTGGTGCGGCGATTATTCTGGTGATTTATTTTGTTTTGATTTATCAAATGGTTCAAACTTGTTTTGAGACTCAAAATGAGTATTATACTTATATTTCTGCAGGAGTTATTACCATGATTCTTTTCCACGTTCTAGAGAATGTGGGCATGACTATCGGTTTACTGCCAATTACGGGAGTACCATTACCCTTTATCTCTCAAGGGGGATCGGCCATACTGTCTAATATGGTCGGAGTGGGTCTGATACTCTCTATGCGTTACCATCACCGATCCTATATGTTCTCAGAAGCTGACCCTTATATGTACGGTGATCGTAAGCAATACTAAAACAAAAACGAATCCTATGCAGGATTCGTTTTTGTTTGATTAATTAAATATTACTGCTTATTTTAGCCCGTTCTACCAAATCTTTAAAGATAGCTCGACTGCTTTCTTGATGTTTGTAAGTGAGTTCAGGGTGCCATTGGACAGCTAAAATATCCACATTTGGATCAGTGGATTCAATGGCTTCAACCAGATGGTCACCTGACCAGGCAATGGCTTTTAAGTCTTTACCCAGCTCTTTAATGGCTTGATGGTGAAGACTGTTGACGTAATCACCAGTTCCCATCCAATTACTTAAACGTGAATTGGGATCAATTTTAACCCGGTGGGTCATACGGTTTAATTCTGATTTTTGCACGTGTTGAATAGCCCATTCTGGATACAAGCTGAGGTCTTGATAGAGGTTCCCACCTTGAAGAACATTAATTAATTGCATACCACGACAGATACCAAGGATTGGCTTGCCAGCTTGCATAAAATGTTTAATTAATTTTAATTCATGGTGGTCACGGTCGATATTTAAAGATCCTAATTTTAAATGAGGTTCTTCTTGATAAAAACGTGGATCCACATCTTGTCCACCAGTTAGGATCAGACCGTCTATACGGTCAATAATGGCTTCAATTGGATATTGGTTATTGATGGGTAGAACGAGTGGAATCCCTCCCGCTTCAATAATAGCTTCTACAAAAAAGTGAGGGGTGTAAGTAGCATCGAAGGCTGCATATCGAGGGTCGTTTTGAATGGGTGTAATACTACCAGTAATTGCGATGATTGGTTGCATAATAAATTCCTTTCTGCGACTATAATGATATTCCTATTATACAAGAAAGTGCCTGCAAGTTAAAAGGCTTTATAGCATACAAAGCATAAAATATTTGGTACACTAATGAGAGAGGATGAGGAGGGGCATTATGGACTTTCAAAAGGCAAAACAGGCTTTAGTTCAGGGTAAGATTGATAATGTTTACTGTCTTCAAGGCAGTGAAGTCTATCTTCAACAGAATTTTCGACAAGCTCTGGCTCAAAAAATTGAAAATTTGGCCGGCGAACTAGACCTTTCTAGCTTTGACGCTAATGAAGTATCCATTGACACTGTTTTAGATGAAGCAGAAAGTTATTCGTTTTTTGTCGACCAACGCCTCATTATAGTGGACCAAGTAGATTTTCTAATCAGCCAAGCTCAACAAAAAATGACTGATGGTCAAACAAAGCGCTTGTTGGATTATTTGAAGGATCCTAATCCCGCTACTTGTATTCTTTTTATCGTCCCTCATGATCAAGTGGATAAAAGGCGAAAATTAACTAAGGCATTCCTGAAAGAGACGACTTATATTAATATTTCTCCTCTAGGAGAAGCGGCTGTTCAGTCCTTTATTCAAAGTTATATTCAAAGTGCTGATTTTGAGATGACTACAGAAGCCCAAAAGGCTTTGTTACAACGTGTAGATTATCAATTGAGTCAAGCAGTGGCTGAATTGGAGAAGTTGAAACAATTTGCTCAAAGTGGTCAAAAGGTTACCCTGGAAGTGGTAAATTCTTTAGTCACACGCAGCCTAGCTTCAGATGTCTTTGAATTGACCAATGCTATACTAGCCCGCAAGCTTGATCGCTCGATTCAAATTTATCAAGACTTAATATTAATGAAGCACGATCCCATTCAACTACATGCCTTAATCGTTTCGCAGTTTCGCTTATTTTTACAAGTTAAACTCTTACAAATGCAAGGAATAAAGCAAGATGAAATAGCTCAAACACTCTCTGTCCATCCTTATCGAGTGAAATTAGCCCTTCAAGCCAGTCGACCCATGCAAATAGGAGAACTTAGTCAGCTTTATTTACAACTCATTCAAGCTGATTACCAAATGAAAACCGGTTTAGGCAATAAGGATACGTCTTTCTATCTGATCCTGACCAAAATCATGCAACTTTAATTAAAGGAGGTTCCTATGCAAAAAATTCGCTTAGCCATCGCAGGTTTCGATCAAGTGGGTCAAGCTATTATGGAAGTTATGGATCAACACCAAGACTTAATTATCCAACATATCTTTAGCCGGCAAAGTAAGCAGGACTTCCCACAAGCCTTGCAGTCTTTGCCTATTCATCCCATGGAACAAGCACTTAACTTTAAAGAGTCTATTGATGTCTTGCTAGTCTGTAGGGGTACTACTGAGGATAATCCTGATAATCTAACGGAATATGCGGCTCATTTTAATTTAGTGGATACATATAATTTTTATGCTAAGCCAGCTCTTTTATTAAAATCGATCGATTCTATCAGTCAGGTTCACCATAAATTAGCCGTGATAGGTGTAGGGTGGAATCCTGGTATTTATACAATCAATCAATTATTGGCAGAAGCTGTGATGCCTCAAGCAACTAATTATCGTTTTATCGAAAATGAATGGAGTCAAAAAATGAGTGAAACACTGGCTGGCATAGAAGGAGTAGCCCAAGCAAGTGTATATATCAAAGCCTCTCCTCAAAGTATACAAGCCATTTTAAAAGGGGAAGGTGCTGATTTGCGTTTTTCTGACTATCAAGAAAGAGTGGCTTACCTAGTTTTGGAAGAGGGAGTGAATCCTGACAGGATTCATGATCAAGTACAGGCCTTACCTAATTATCTTTCTCAAGTTGAAAGGAATATAAATTTTGTTTCGAGTGATCAGATGACCAAGCTTTCAAAGGAAGCCAAAGCGGGTCGGCTGATTCGGACCCTTTCAGACAATCAAGAGCTTACTACTTATGATTTGAGCTTAAGTTTTAATCACCCTCGATTTAATCAAGCCCATTTACTGCTGGCCTATGCCAGAGCGGTTTACCGTTTAGCTAGTGAAGGAAAATCAGGAGCCTTAACACAATTAGATGTTCCAGTGTCTTATTTAAGCAAGCACAGTCGACAAGAACTACTTAATCAGTATCTATAAAATGAAGTTCAACATAAAAAGCATCCTTCTTAAAACCTTTCGATTAGGGTCTGTAACAAGATTTATCGGCTTGTTGTTAGGCCCCTAATCAAACAAGGATTAACGAGGATGCTTGGTCTGATTAATCAGTAAAACAAAAAAGCTCCCAATGGAAGCTCAATTATTATTTAGCAGATGCAATTAATTTAGCTAAACGAGATTTATCACGTGCTGCTTTGTTGTGATGAATTAAGCCTTTAGTTGCGGCAGAGTCAATAGCTTTAACTGCGGCTTGGTATAATGCTTGAACATCACCTTCGCCCGTTTCAACTGCTACGCGAACTTTTTTCATTGCAGTTCTTAAAGCAGAAACTTGAGTGCGTTTACGGCTAGAAACTTTTTCAGTTTGACGTGTACGTTTTTTTGCTGATGCTGTATTGGCCATGAATGGTCACCTCTTTTCAATAAATCTAGTCTAAGTCTGAAAACTTAGTCAACAAGAAATATTATACAGAAGACAATGTCAACTTGCAATAAAAATAAGTCAGATTATTTAATAAGCATTGAACTTGTGAGACAAGCAAAAGTTGTGTAATTTATTAAGAGCAAAAGCATAAATGGAGGCGAGTTTTTGAAGAGTAATAAATTTAGGGTGGTATCACCTTATGAACCAGCTGGTGACCAACCCCAGGCAATTAAAGAGTTAGCGGCTGGTTTAAGAGCAGGAAAAAAAGAGCAGATTTTACTTGGGGCTACTGGTACGGGTAAAACATATACAGTGGCTAAGGTAATTGAAGAAGTCAATAAACCAACATTGGTCCTAGCTCATAATAAAACACTAGCCGGTCAATTATATTCCGAATTATTAGAATTTTTCCCTGATAATGCGGTCGAATATTTTGTCTCCTACTATGATTATTATCAGCCAGAAGCCTATGTGCCATCTTCTGATACCTATATCGAAAAGGAATCCAGTGTCAATGACGAAATTGATAAGTTGCGTCATTCAGCTTCTTCTTCTTTATTAGAAAGAGACGATGTGATAGTAGTCGCCTCAGTGTCGTGTATTTATGGTTTGGTTGATCCGGACATGTATCGTGAGCATGTACTTTCTTTACGTCAAGGTCAAGAAATTGCCCGTGACCAAGTGATGGCTCGTTTAGTCGACATGCAATTTGTTCGCAATGATATTGATTTTCAACGTGGAACCTTTAGAGCCCGTGGCGATGTCCTAGAAATCTTTTTAGCTTCAAGAGATAAAGAAGTCATTCGGATTGAGTTTTTCGGTGATGAAATCGACCGTATCCGTGAAGTAGATGTTTTAACAGGTGAAATCAAAAAGGATGTCGAACACTATCCCATTTATCCGGCTACCCACTTCGTAGCTAATCAAAAACAAACGCAAAGAGCAGTTGAAAGTATTCGTCAAGAATTAGAGGAAAGATTAGAAGTCTTACGCTCTGAGAATAAACTATTAGAAGCTCAGCGACTAGAGCAAAGAACTAACTATGATATTGAAATGTTATTGGAAATGGGCTATTGTTCAGGCATTGAAAACTATTCGCGCCATCTGGATGGGCGTGCACCAGGAGAGCCACCTTATACGCTATTAGATTTCTTTCCTGATGATTTTCTAATCGTTGCTGACGAATCCCACATTACCATGCCGCAGATTCGTGGGATGTATAATGGTGACCGGGCGCGTAAGGATCAGTTGGTTGAATACGGCTTTCGTCTACCTTCAGCTGTGGATAATCGTCCACTTAAACTCAATGAGTTTGAAGACCATATTAATCAGATTATTTATATCTCAGCCACACCAGGCCCTTATGAATTAGAACATACCAACCATGAATATGTCGAACAAATTATTCGTCCAACAGGTCTTTTGGATCCTGTTATAGAGGTTCGACCGATTAAGGGACAAATTGATGATTTAGTTTCCGAAATTAGTTTAAGAGTGGAAAGAAATGAACGTGTCTTTGTAACGACTTTAACCAAAAAAATGTCTGAAGACTTAACCGATTATCTAAGGGAATTGGATATTAAGGTCAAATATCTGCATTCAGATATTGTGACTTTGGAGCGAACGGAAATCATCCGTGATCTCAGATTAGGTGTTTTTGATGTCTTAATCGGGATTAACTTATTAAGAGAGGGACTAGATGTCCCTGAGGTATCACTGGTGACGATTTTAGATGCGGACAAGGAAGGCTTTTTAAGGTCAGAACGTGCCTTGGTACAAACAATTGGTCGAGCCGCTCGAAACCAAAACGGTCGCGTAATTATGTATGCAGACCGCATCACTAATTCTATGCAAAAAGCGATTGATGAGACAGAAAGACGACGCCAAATTCAAACAGCTTATAATAAAGAGCATGGCATCACACCGACGACTATCAAAAAAGATATTCGCGACTTAATTCGTATCACTCACGATGTGGAAGCAGAAGATCGTCAAGAAAATGTCTTACTAGATTTCAAACAACTATCTCGGATGCAAAGAGAGGAAGAGCTGGAGCGTTTAACCATGTTGATGAAAGCTTATGCTAAAGAAATGAATTTTGAAAAAGCAGCCGAGACGCGTGATTTAATGATGGAGTTGAAAGCGCATTTCAAGATAAAATAAGTAATAAAAATCTAACATTGTAATTTTTAATGTATTCCCTTACAATATAAGGGAATTCAAAAACAGAGTAGGTTATTTACGTAAAGTGCTTCTAGATGGGATGTCGCTAGAAGACGAAGTGATTCTCACGCGATAGATAATCGCCTCCGCTGTTTTCATCTTGTGGAGGGCACTCTTTTGAAGAGTGCTCTTTTTTTGAGTCAAACTATCTAAGTGGGGAGAGTAAAACATGCAAGTAAATCCAAAAAAACAGCCAGTCTTTCGCTTTAACCATCGTGAGATTAAGCATGGCGACCCGACCATTCTCTGTGGAATCGTCAATGTGACCCCAGATTCTTTTTCAGATGGAGGAAAATGGTTTGGTCTAGAAGTGGCTTGTAAGCGAGCGATGGAACTGATTAAGCAAGGTTGTCAAATGATTGATATCGGAGGAGAATCTACCCGTCCGGGGTCGACTTATGTGGCCGTAGAAGAAGAAATCCAACGTGTCGTCCCAGTTATCAAGGCCCTAAGAGCGCAAACTGATGTAATAATCTCAGTTGATACTTGGAAAGCTGAGGTTGCTCAAGCAGCGCTTGCAGCCGGAGCCGATATTATCAACGATATTACTGGACTTTTAGGTGACCCGCGCATGGCCTCAGTGATTGCACCAACTCAAGCTGGTGTCATTGTGATGGCTAATCCAGTAATTGTCCGTCCAGACCATCCTTCCGCCAAGGTCTTTCCGCAGTTTGGAGCAGAAGGCGTCTTTAGCAAAGCAGAATTGGACGCTTTTGCCAAAATGGACGCTGTTGAATTGATGGATAAGTATTTTGATAAGTCTTTAAAGTATGCGACTGAAGCGGGTATCAAAAAAGACCGCATCGCACTTGACCCAGGTATCGGCTTTGGTTTAACTAAACGTGAGAACTACCAATTAATCCATCAAGCCAATCGGATTCACCAAAAAGGCTTTACCTGCTTCTTAGGGGTTTCTCGTAAACGCTTTATTCAAAACACCCTGCAAGAAGCTGGCTTTAATGTAGATGTTGAAACCGAAGAAGGATTCAGACAAAGAGACGAAGGCTCTGCTGCCTTATCCGCTATCGCTGCTTTTATGGGTATCGAAATGCTTAGGGTTCATGTGGGAAGCTCTCACCGGATTGCTTCGTTAATTGGTAACCACTTGCGCTTATCTGATGGCTTAGAGGATACAAATTTTGCTGCTTATCCACTTAAATAGGAGGAGTTATGTTTAAGATAAAATTAAATAACATGCGTTTTTATTCGCATATTGGCTATTTTCCTGAAGAGAAGAAATTAGGTCAAAATATCGCTGTTGATCTGACGGTGACCATGAAGGCCAGTCTCACGCGAGATGATTTAAATGAAACAGTCTCTTATGCGCATTTTTATGATCTAGTTGCTGAATATATAAAAAAAACACGGGTCGACTTGATTGAAACAGTTGCTTTTGACCTTTTAGATTTAATAAAACAATCCAATCCACAACTAATTAGTCAGGTCAAAGTCAATGTTCGCAAATTACAATTACCCATCGATGGTATTTTAGATTCTGCCGAAATTGAATTGGAGGGATAGAGGATGGCAACTGTTTATCTGAGTGTCGGATCTAACTTAGGAGATCGGATGGCTAATCTGCGAAAGGGGCAAGAGCTGTTAGCGACTCATCCACAAATTGAAGTCTTAAAAGCCTCGGCCTATTATCAGACTTCTCCAGTAGGAGGAGTCGTGCAAGATGACTTCATTAATCAAGCTCTCGCCATTGAAACAGACTTAGATCCTTATGACTTATTGGACTACCTTCATGAAATAGAAGCCAAGTTACTAAGAAAGCGATTGATCGTTTGGGGACCTAGAACTTTAGATATGGATATCTTATATTTTGGCCATCTAGAAAGTGAAGACCCTCAGCTAACTTTACCGCATCCCGAAATAATGAACCGTTTGTTTGTGTTAATTCCTTTAAAAGAAATTATTGACACCAATTTTTATGCTTATTGTCAAATTAATCAAGCCATTGAACATTTAGAAAAGACACAAGACCAAAGAATAGAAAGAGTGGTAGAAAATGAAAGAAATTAATTTGAATCGTATAGAAGAATTAGTTCGTGAGCTTTTAATCGAAATCGGAGAAGACCCAGATCGTGAGGGGCTCATTGAAACACCTAAACGTGTTGCCAAGTCGCTAAAGGAAATTACAGCTTCTACTCGCTTAGAAGAATTTACGGAAGGAAAAATGTTCCCAACCGATGCCAGTCCTAATCAACAAATGGTGGCAGTCAATAATATCCCTTTTTATTCTATGTGTGAACATCATATGTTACCCTTCTTTGGGAATGTTCATGTAGGCTATCTTCCACAAGATGGACAAATTATTGGCCTGTCAAAAATACCAAGATTGGTAAACTATGCTGCAAGAAAGTTAAATGTGCAAGAAAATATTACGCGTGAAGTCGCTGAGGTTTTGATGGAGATTACCCATGCTAAGGGAGTAGCTGTGGTGGTTGATGCCCGTCATATGTGTGTGGAAATGCGCGGGGTCCAAAAAGTCAACTCCATTACCCGTACCAACTATTATTTAGGCGTCTTTAATGAAGATGTTCAGTTGCGGAATGAATTTCTGCAGTCTTTACCTAAGGTGAACGCCTTATGATTAACAGTTTGACCGATGATTTACCAACTATTCTTTATGGTGAAGGAGACCGTCTAAGTGTTTTAAAAGCCATGTTGAAACAATTGGGCCAACCGGACCAAACCGTTAAAATCATCCATATTGCGGGAACTAATGGTAAGGGGTCAACTGCTAATATGATTTCTCATTTATTACTTGCTCATGGATATCGCACAGGACTATTTACCAGTCCTCATTTATATTCAGAATGTGAAAGTATTAAAGTCAATGACCAAATGATTAGTCAGTCAGATTTTAGCTGTATCATGGCGGAAGTTCACCGAGCGGCGATTATGTTAGGCTTAGACCCACAAAAAGATTTGTCACAATTTGAGACCACCTTTTTGATTGGGATCCTGTATTATGCCCATTTAGCCTGTGATTATCTAGTTTTAGAATGTGGTGTAGGTGGGGGCCTTGATGCGACCAATGCAATTAGCCACTCTGAATATGCCATCTTTACTAAAATTGGTATGGATCATTTAAATTTACTGGGGGATTCTTTGCAAGCTATCGTAGAGACTAAAGCTGGTATTATCCGTTCAAATCAACAAGTCATTGTGGCGCCGAACCAAAAGAACGGAGTGGTTGAGCGTCTTAAACAAATAAGCTCGGAGCAAAAAAGTTCTTTCCATGATAGCTCTGACCAAAAGATTGTTTACAAGCGTCCACATTATTTTCAAGTGGAACTAAATCAAAAAAGTTTTGAACTCTACTTGCCCTTATTAGGGACTTTCCAAAATGAAAATTTAAAGACCGTCTTTAAATGGTATCAAGTATGGTTGGAAAGTGAACAACCTTCTCCTATAGAGACTGACATGACAAAAGCTTTTAAAGACTTAAGAATGGTAGGACGTTTTGAAAAAGTGCAAAGCACTCCCGACATTATCCTAGATGCTGCTCATAATTTAGATGCCATTCAAGAATTAATCTCTAGCATCCAATCATTATATGCTGGTCAAAAGTTGAGCATTTTGTGTGGTTTTCTCAAAGACAAAGATGTACCGGCTATTCTAGATGAATTATTAAAATTAACTGCTGATTTTTATGTGACCCAGCCCGATTTTCCAGATCGAGCGATGGATACCAAAGAGCTAGCAAAACTTTTTGAACAAAAAGGAAGCTCAGTGATTTCTTATCCGGATAGTCGTGCAGGATTAAAACAACTGATGGAAGACCAAGACGATCCTATTATTGTTGTGGGCTCTTTCCATCTGATAAAAAAAGTGAGGGATTTGTTTGCAACAAATTAATGCAGCAGAGCTTTTGAATAATGCGCAAGAATTGATTAAAGTCTCACCCTTCTTTAATCAGAAGAAGTTTTTAAGGCTCCAAGAAATAATGGATCAATATCCTGCAAGCAATCTCTTGGACCGCAAAAGTCCATTGCACTTATCAGCTTCAGCCTTGGTTTTTCAAGATCAGTCTTTAGTTTTTATTCATCATCCTTATTTACATAAAACTTTATTACCTGCAGGACACGTGGAAATAGGGGAGACCCCTCAAACAACAGCCTTGCGTGAGCTATACGAAGAAACGGGTTTAAAATTCACCTCCCTTACTCAGTCCGAATTAGTAGACCTTAATCTATTTGCCATCCCCGCTAACCCACAAAAAGGCGAAGGGGCTCATTATCATCTAGATTTTAGGTACTACTTCCAAGGGACCACTAAACAAAGCGCTCAATCAGAATTGGCTGTTCACTTATTAGCAGAAGATCAAGCTCCAGACGAATTTCAGCCCTATTTCCAATTAATTAAGAAACCCCCTTGATTATGAGACTGCTTTAAACTATAATTAATCATTGTTCTGTATGAAAATTCAGAACAATGCCCTCGCTCGGTTTAGCGCATCACCAACGCTTTACTTAGCTAGTGGAAATAAATTAGAAAGAGGTGAATAATATGGCATTAACACAAGAACGTAAAACTGAAATCATGAAAGAATACGCACGTCACGAAGGTGATACCGGTTCTGTTGAGGTTCAAGTTGCTGTCTTAACAGAAGACATCAACAATTTAAACGACCATATTAAAACACATAAGAAAGATTTTCACTCTTATCGTGGATTAATGAAGAAAATTGGTCACCGTCGTAACCTTCTTGCTTACCTACGTAACAAGGACGTTACTCGTTACCGTGATTTAATTAAAAGATTAGGATTACGTCGTTAATCCTGCGACTAAAGGATGGCAATTAGCCATCCTTTTTGTTATATTACTAGTAGATTTGTTCGGAGTTTCACACTATACAAAAATGAGTCGTTTAAACTTTAAACGGTTGATTTTTGTTTAGTGCTACTCCGAATGATTAAAAATTTAAAAGGAGTTATGTTATGACAACTAAACAAGTATTTGAAACAAATTGGGGAGGCCGTCCCTTAATTGTTGAAGTAGGACAAATGGCTAAACAAGCCAATGGAGCAGTTTTAGTACGTTATGGCGATACAGTCGTTTTGACTGCTGCTGTCGCTTCCAAATCCCCTTCACCGATGAATTTCTTCCCCTTAACGGTTCACTACATTGAAAAAATGTATGCGGTTGGTAAGGTGCCAGGTGGTTTCTTAAAACGTGAGGGTAGACCTTCTGATAACGCGACCCTGACTGCCCGCTTAATTGACCGTCCAATCCGCCCAATGTTTCCTGAAGGCGTGCGGAATGAAATTCAAATTACTAATACAGTCCTTTCAGTTCAACAAGATTGCTCACCAGAGATGGCAGCTATGTTTGGTTCTTCGCTAGCATTGGCTATTTCAGATATACCATTTGATGGACCGATTGCCGGAGTGGATGTGGGACGTGTCGATGGTGAATTTGTTATCAACCCTACACCCGACCAAAAAGAAGTTTCTGAGATTGATTTAACCGTAGCAGGGACTGCGACCGCGATCAACATGGTAGAATCATCTGCTAAGGAAGCATCAGAAGAGGATATGCTGGAAGCCTTATTGTTTGGACACGCTAATATTCAAGAATTAGTGGCCTTTCAAAAAGAGATTGTCCAAGCAGTTGGAAAAGAAAAATTTGAATTTGAATTAGTTCAAATCGATCAAGAAATCACTGAGCAAGTCAAGAGCTTATACAATGAAAAAATGGTTACAGCTGTTAAAACACAGGAAAAACAAGCCCGCGATGAAGCGGTTAATCAATTGAGTGAAGAAGCTGAAGTTTTCTTTAGTGAAAAGTATGCCGAAGCAGAAGATTTAGAAGAGAAACTGAAAGATGTTTCTTCGGCTATGCAGGACTTAGAAAAAGAAGTCGTTCGTCGGTTGATTACCCATGACCGTATTCGTCCAGATGGTCGTCAAATAGATGAAATTCGTCCTTTGGAATCTTTGGCTGGCATTTTACCACGTACCCATGGTTCAGGACTCTTCACCCGTGGACAAACGCAAGCTTTATCAGTAGCTACCTTGGCTCCTTTATCCGAACATCAAATTATTGATGGTCTTGGATTAGAAGAAGGCAAACGCTTCATGCATCATTATAACTTCCCTAACTTCTCAGTAGGAGAAACCGGACGAGTGGGTTCACCAGGTCGTCGTGAAATTGGTCACGGTGCGCTAGGTGAGAAAGCTTTAACCCAAGTGATTCCTTCAGAAGAAGAATTCCCATACGTTATTCGTTTAGTGGCTGAAGTATTAGAATCCAACGGTTCTTCTTCACAAGCATCCATTTGTGCCGGTACGCTGGCATTAATGGATGCCGGTGTTCCGATTAAAGCACCGGTGGCAGGAATTGCTATGGGCTTAGTGATGGACGGCGATAACTACACTGTCCTAACCGATATCCAAGGCTTAGAAGACCACTTAGGCGATATGGACTTTAAAGTGGCGGGGACTGCCGAAGGCATTACGGCCTTACAAATGGATATTAAGATAAAAGGAATTACTAAGGCCATTTTAGAAGAAGCTTTAGCCCAAGCTAAAAAAGCCCGTCTCGAAATCCTAGATAATATCACTCGTGAATTAGCTCAACCACGACCAGAATTAAGTCCTTATGCACCGAAGATTGAAATGGTTCAAATTGATCCTGAAAAAATTAAGGTGGTTATTGGTAAGGGTGGTGACACCATTAACTCCATTATTGACCAAACTGGCGTTAAGATGGATATTTCTCAAGAAGGACAAGTTAGCATTGCTTCTTCAGATTTAGCTATGATTAAAAAGGCAAAAGAGATTGTGCTTAGCTTAGTTGAAGATGTGGAAGTCAATAAAATATACGAAGGTAAAGTTATTAGAATTGAGAAGTATGGTTGCTTTGTGGAAGTCCTACCTGGTAAATCAGGTTTGCTTCACATCTCTCAAATTGATCATCGTCGCATTGAAAAGGTCGAAGATGTCTTTGATATTGGGGATACTGTAACAGTCAAAGTAACCAGTATCGATGAAAAAGGTCGGATTGATTTATCACGTAAAGTGTTAATGCAAAAGCCAGAATAATTATTAACGATAAATTTAATAAGTCTTAGCCCCCTCCTATAAATGAAGGGGGCTTATTCTAATTCATTAGTCTTTAATCAGTAGTCGTTGAGGTGGAAAGAGGCTCAAATTTTAATTTAAGGTGGTCTATGTTATAATAACTGAGATAAGCCAGAATTTGACCCCTTAACGGAGATCAAGCTGCTAAGCGTTTAATAAAATATGAAAAAATAATAATAGAGGTGTATTATGAGTGAGATTAAAGTTATTCCCTTAGGTGGTGTTCGCGAAGAAGGCAAGAATATGTATTTGGTCGAAGTCGATCAAGCCATATTTGTGCTAGATTGTGGGCTATTGTATCCACAAGATGATTTATTAGGAATTGATATGGTGATTCCAGACTTCACCTATTTAGAAGAAAATGCTGAGCGTGTAGTGGGGATTTTCTTGTCACATGGGCATGCCGATGCAGTAGGTGCCTTACCTTATTTATTAGATAAGATTGATGCGCCGGTTTTTGGAACCCAGTTAACGATTGAATTGGCTTCTATTTCTGCTCGTAGACAAGGACACGATGACCGCCTTGAAAATTTCCATGTGATTGATTCAGAAACTGAAATTGAATTTGGTGATGTCAATGTTTCTTTCTTCCCTACCACTCACACCATTCCAGATTCAGTCGGAATCGTGATAGATACTAAAGATGGGGCGATTGTCTTCACAGGCGATTTCCGCTTTGACCCTTCAGCTTCTCAAGCTTACCGCACTGATTTTGGTCGGTTGACAGACTTAGGTAAGAAAAAGGTTCTTGCCTTATTGAGTGACTCTGCTGAGGCAGAATCACCAGTGGAAAATGTGAATGATCGTGTTATTACAGAAGAAATAACAGAAGTCTTCCGCAATGCGCGAGGAAGAGTGATAGTAGGGACGATTGGCTCGAACATTATGCGTATTCAGCAAGTCTTAGAAGCAGCTCACCATTCAAGACGAACCATTTTCTTCCCAACCAAAGACCTTTACGAAATTGTCGATGTCGCTTTAAAGTTAGATAAAATTTCTATTCCAAGTCGTGATGTCTTTGGTAATTTTAAAAATATCGATAAATATCAAGAGGATCAAATTGTTATTCTGGCTACTGGCGATGTGGGCGAACCGATTCAAACTATCCAAGCCATGGCTCAAGGTAAGCATAAAACAGTCACCATAAAGGAAGATGATACGGTTTATATTGCAACCACTCCATCTGTTTCAATGGAAAAGAGTGTGACTCGTACCAAAGATATGATTTATAGAGCCGGTGCTCGGGTTATGAGTGTGACAGACCACTTTAAGACATCGGGTCATGCTACACCCAATGATTTAAAATTAATGTTAAACTTTATTCAACCGGACTTTTTACTTCCAGTCAGTGGGGAATACCGTATGTTAAGAGCCCACGGTGATCTAGCCTTGCAAGTGGGAATGTCTGAAGATCAAATTATTATCCCATCTATTGGAGATGTATTAAGCTTTGAAAACGGAAAAGTTATCCAAGCAGGTCAGGTGACAGCAGGGGATGTCTTAGTCGATGGAAGTGGCGTAGGCGATATTGGGAATGTGGTTTTAAGAGACCGTCGTATTTTAAGTGAAGACGGAATTTTCGTTGTAGTCGCGACTATTTCACGTCGTTTGAAGAAAATTCTAGTTGGCCCACAAATTACCTCGCGTGGTTTCGTCTTTATGAAAACTTCCATTGATTTAATTGAAGCTTGTTCAGATATTACGCTAGATGTTTTAGAAAAACACATTGTTTCAGATGATTTTGATTGGAATAATCTTAAGGGCGATCTGCGTGAAAAAATTGGTAAGTATCTATATAAGGAGACTAAACGTCGTCCGGTTATCCTACCGATTATTATGGAAGCTTCAAATTATCAAGTAAAAAAAGGTGATAAATAATTATGAATAAACGCAGTATTAGACAATTTTGGGACATGGTGATTGCTCTTGTCCTATCCCTAATCTTGTTTTTTGTGTCTGATGAAGTAGCCATTAATTTTTTTGGGCTTGAGCTAATTATTGCCTTAATTCCTTTAATGTGGTTGGCATTGCGCCATGGCGCCCCATCAGCTATTATTAGCGGACTTTTGGTAGGAATTATCCAAGGAGTGCTTAACGGGGGATTAGATGATGGGTTAGTCTTAATCGTTCAATGGATTGCTCCCATCTTAGCAGTAGGAGTAACCGGTTTATTTGCGAAATATACACAAAAGACCTTGAACAATAAACGTTACTCTTCTACTTATTTGAATATCTTCACTGGCAGTCTTTTAGCTTTAATATTATTTATTGCTATTCGCCAACTGATTGTGCCATTTGCCTTGGGTGAAGAAGTCTTATTTGAGTTCAATAATCTTAACCATTGGCTAGGTCTTTTATTATCCTGGCTGCTATCAGCAAGTGTCCTAGTGCTGCTTGCGCGATTTATGCCACAAACAATTATTCCCAAACGCAGTAAATATCTTTCACGCAAAGAAACTTCTAGTTTATTAAATGATTAACAAAATTAATTAAAGCCCCCATCTTAATGATGAGGGCTTTTAAAAAACAGCGGGGAGGATGCTGTTTTAATCAAATCTTTAATCGATTAATGGACTTAAGCAATTAAAGTTTCTGTGATGGCAGTCACATTAATAATTTGATTCAAATTTAAAAGGAAGTGATTGGCTCCTACTTGCAGGCTAACGCTGTTTTGTGAACCAATTGGAGCCAGTACATATGCTTCCATTTCGGTCATATCCATTGTTTGATCGGGTAAATAATATTCAATGAGTATGTTTAAAGGAACTTGCTTGATATAAGCTTGATGAAGGATTCTTTCAACTTGTGCAAGGGGCATCATTTCAATAGATTCTTTGATAAGTGGAGTGGGTTGAAAGAAAGGTTGAAAAAGGGATTGGCTTACACGGCCAAGCCAGTTAGTTTGTCTTTTGATGGGTAATTCCATAAAAACCTCTCCTTTAATATCGAACGTTTGTTTGTAATTATATTATACGAACAAAGGTTCTTTTTGTCAACCTTTTTACGAACAAATTTTCGCATTTCATAATGGCTGTATTTTATTTATTTTTCAGCTTATCTTTATGTAGAGAGTGAATTGTGGTACTATATAGAACATGAAGTAATGGAGGGAAGTCATGTTAAAACAAAGGGGATTATTAATCGTTTTATCAGGCCCTTCGGGTGTCGGAAAAGGAACAGTTCGCAGCGCGATTTTTGAAGATTCAAATTGTGACTATGTTTATTCTGTTTCAGCAACTACTCGAGAGCGTCGACCAGGTGAATTAGAAGGGGTAGACTACTTCTTTATGAGTAGAGAATCATTTGAGGACTTAATTTCCCAAGAAGCCTTGTTAGAGTACGCGGAATATGTTGGAAATTACTACGGGACGCCGCTAGCATCTATTGAAGAAAATTTAGCGCAAGGACGCGATGTATTTCTTGAAATTGAAGTTCAAGGTGCCCGTAAGGTGAGAGAGAAGATTCCTGAGGGAATTTTCATTTTCTTAGCGCCTCCAAGTCTGAATGAGTTGGAGTCCCGTCTAACCGATCGTGGAACGGATTCCCAAGAAGTAATCGCTCGCCGTATGAATAAAGCTAAAGAGGAAATTGAATTAATGCGTCACTATGATTACGTGGTAGTTAATGATGAAATTTCTGAGGCGGTCGATGAAATTAATGCTATAATTAAAAGTGAACATCTAAGGGTTGAAAGAGTCATGCATTCGATCCAGGCAGATATTAATGCATATTTTGAAGAGGAGGCCAAGCAATCATGATGCTATATCCATCAATTGACGAATTATTGAAAAAAGAACCATCTAAGTATTCTTTAATAACTTTGGCAAGTAAACGTGCTAAAGAAATGGAAGATTATAAAATTATGCAATTACAAGACTATCAATCAGATAAACCTGTAGGCAAGGCTTTAGAAGAAGTTGTTGCGGGCGTATTATCCATTAAAAAATAAGAGGGCGAATAAGAAGGCTACTATGCAGATCATTTTAATGATTTCATAGTAGCTTTTTAATAGGAGGTGAGCGAATGATCGCTGAAGTTATCATTGATATACCTACTGCACAAGTCAATCATAGCTTTGATTACAAAGTAAGTGCTGAAATGCAAGCTTTAATAAAAGTGGGTATGCGAGTGGAAGTTCCTTTTGGATATCGTAACCTAATGGCTTTTGTTGTTCATTTAAAAGATAATAGTGACTATCAAGGGGAATTAAAGGCGATTAGACGCTTGATTGATTACGAATCTTTTTTGAGTCAGGAACTAGTTGAACTTTCTCAAGTGCTTGCCGACCAACTTTATGCTTTTAGGATTTCAGTCCTACAAGCCATGTTGCCAAGTATTTTACGAGTCAAGTATCAAACGGTTGTTACAGTTAAACAGTCTGAAAAATTAGCTGAAGTGCTCGATTGTTCACCTGCAAAGTTAAATCAGCTTGGTGTCACGCGCCAATGGTTGGAAGAAAGGCTGACAGCTAGTCAAATTCGTTCATTATTAGATGAAGAAATTATTCAATTATCTTATCAGTTAATTGATAAAAAAACGCATAAGACCCTTAAGTATATCTTGCCTAATCGTTCACAGGCAGAATACCAAGACTTACTCGATCATTTAGATAAACGCAGTCATAAACAAGGTCAAGTTTTATCAGTCCTCATCGACCATCAATGGACTCAAGCCATAGAGTTCGATCAATTAGCAAAGCTGGCTCAAGTTTCTAAGGCCACCCTTAATACCATGATTAAAAAGGGGTGGTTGACGCTGGAAGAAAGGGAAGTTTATCGGCCAGCTTATCAAGTAGATCAAGCACTTCCTTCCTCAGCCAAAGCCTTATTAGCACAGCAACAAACAGCATTTGAGACTATAAAAAATCACATGACAGCTGAAGAAGCCCAAACCTTTTTATTGCAAGGAGTCACCGGATCAGGTAAAACCGAAGTCTATTTACAATTAATAGCTGAAGCCCTTAAAGCTGGTAAATCAGCGATTCTATTAGTGCCAGAGATTGCCTTAACACCACAAATGGTAGACCAGGTGATTGGTCGCTTTGGCAAAGGCGTTGCCGTTTTGCATTCAGCTTTATCATTGACCGAAAAATATGATGAATGGCGCAGAATCATTCGGCAAGAAGCGAAAGTGGTCGTCGGAGCGCGTTCTTCTATTTTTGCTCCGTTAAAAAATATCGGCATCATTATTATTGATGAAGAACATGAAACGACCTATAAACAAGGAGACAATCCACGTTATCATGCAAGAGAAGTTGCTAAATGGCGATCAAAATACCATCAGTGTCCCTTAGTTTTAGGTTCAGCCACACCTTCTTTAGAATCACGTGCTCGGGCTGAAGTTGGTAAGTATCAATTATTAAGAATGGACCAACGTGTTAATCAACAACCCTTACCACCCGTAACCATAGTGGATATGACTCAGCATTTATTGGATCAAGAAACACTGGAACTTTCTCAACTTTTAGAAGATAAAATTGCCGAAAAATTAGCGTCTAAAGAACAGGTTGTTTTGCTTTTAAATCGCAGAGGCTATGCCTCTTATGTCTTATGCCGTGAATGTGGTCATGTCATTCAATGCCCACATTGTGACATCTCTTTAACTTACCATAAGACTGGAGAAAAGCTTAAATGTCATTATTGTGATTACCAAGTAGGACTGCCAACCAATTGTCCTCAGTGTGGTTCTAAGCATTTGAGAAAACAAGGCATTGGCACTCAAAAAGTAGCCGAAAGTTTAAAGCAACGCTTTCCTCAAACACCCATTATCCGTATGGATAATGACACCACTCGACGCAAGGGCGCTCACAAAAAATTATTAAAAGCATTTGCCAGTCAAGCAGGTTCAATCCTTTTAGGAACACAGATGATTGCTAAAGGTCTCGACTATGAACAGGTAACCCTGGTTGGTGTCATTAATGCAGACACTGGTTTGAACTTACCAGACTTTAGAGCTGCTGAAAAAACCTTTCAGTTGCTGACTCAAGTAGCCGGAAGAACAGGGCGAGGCAAGCTAAAAGGCGAAGTGGTCATTCAAACCTATAATCCTAACCATTATGTGATTCAGCTAGCCAAAAAACATGATTATGACAATTTTTTTTATTACGAAATGCGAAGACGCCATATGAGCCATTATCCTCCTTATTTTTATACAACGTTAATTAAGGTGTCTTCTAAAAACCGAGGCAAGGCTCAAAAAATGATCTATCAACTCAAGGATCAATTGATGGACAAAGTGAATACCCAATTAATGATATTAGGTCCCTCAACAGGAGGGATTGAAAGAATCAATGATTATTATCAATTCCATTTGCTCTTAAAATATAAAGAAGTAGACTTAGTTAAAGATCAGCTACAAACTATTCTTCTTGCTAGTCAAGAAAGCCAGGCCAAGGGAGTCTTTGTTCAAATAGACCATGAACCCCAGTATTTTATTTAGAAAGAGGTTATTGAATGAAAAAAATAATTTTTATGGGAACCCCTCCTTTTGCGGCAACCATTCTGAAAGGATTAATTCAACAAGTAGAGTATGAAGTGATTGCAGTAGTGACTCAACCAGATCGTCCAGTTGGTCGAAAACGTATTCTAACACTACCTCCAGTTAAAAAAACAGCTTTAGAAGCTAATATTCCAGTCTTTCAACCGGAAAAGTTAGCCGATTCAAAGGATTATCAGACTCTATTGAATACAGAAGCCGATTTAATCATAACGGCTGCTTACGGACAGAAAATACCACTTGCTTTATTAGAAGCACCCAGTCAAGGGTCTATTAATGTTCATGCTTCACTCTTACCTAAATATCGTGGAGGGGCTCCAATTCATTATGCAATTTGGCGGGGTGAAGAAGAGACGGGTGTAACAATTATGAAAATGACTGAAGAAATGGATGCTGGGGATATTCTCATTCAAACAGTTTTACCGATTTCTGAGAAGGATGATGTGGGCATACTGTTTGAAAAACTGGCTGTCGTTGGTAAAGAATTATTATTGAATTTCTTGCCGAAATTTTTTAATGGGGAGTATGAAGCGACTCCACAAGAATATAGCCAAGTACTATATTCTCCAACCATCAAAAAGCATGAAGAGCAGTTAAATTGGTTGCAAAGTGCGCGTGTCATTGACCGTCATATACGCGCCTTTAGACCTTTTCCAACAACCTATACCCTACTAGATGGTCAAAGAGTAAAAATCTGGCAAGCTCAACCCTTAAAAGAACTGGATGATAACATTGAAAGAATATTAACAGAAGAAATTCCGGGCCAAATTGTTGCTGCTGATGAAGAACACTTCTATGTTCGATGTGGTCAAGATTCCTACTTAGCAGTTAGTGAATACCAACCCGCTGGAAAAAAAAGGATGATGGTTAAAGAATACTTAAAAGGGACACCGGCAGAAAGTTTAATTGGTAAGATATTCGACAGTGAAAAGGACTAATAAATAATGAAAATTAAACAAAGAAGCCAAACAAAATTGAAAAACAATCTCCGCTGGGACATGCTGAGATTGTTAGATCAAATTGATAACCAAGACCAATATTCTAATATCGTGATAGATAATTATCTGGCTTCAAGTAATCGAAGCAGTCAAGATAAAAATTTAGTGGTTAAGGTGGTTTACGGTAGTGTCCAACGTCGCTTGACCTTGGATTTCTATTTACAGGATTTAGTAAAAGGTAAAATAGAAGATTGGGTACGCAGCCTATTGCGATTATCTATCTATCAATCTGTTTATTTAGACCGCGTGCCTCAGCACGCTATTGTAAATGAAGCAGTCGAGATAGCCAAAGTAAACGGCCACCAAGGCATTGGAAAATTAGTTAATGCTATTTTACGTAACTTTTTCCGCCAAGAGCTTCAGTCATTGACGGTAATCACAGAACCCTTGGAGAGACTATCGATTGAGCATTCCGTTCCGCTTTGGTTGGTCAAATACTTTGACCAGCACTTACCAGAACATCAGCTCAAAGCATTTCTTTCTAGTTTGAATCAAGTTCCTAATTTGAGTGCTAGAATCAATGGTCCAACAGCCAAACGATCACATATCATGGACCAATTAAAAGAGCAAGGGTTGGCGGTTACTAGCAGTCAAGTTTCTCCTTTTGGTTTTCGAATCACAGCAGGGGATGTCTTTAATAGTCAAGCTTATCAGGAAGGTTTGTTTACCATTCAGGATGAATCATCCATGCTGGTTGCACCTTTAGGTAAATTGACAGGTTCTGAAAATGTTTTGGATGCATGTGCAGCTCCAGGAGGAAAAGCTAGCCATATTGCTTCACTTCTAACTGACGGACACTTAACAGCTTTAGATATTTCTAAGCATAAGTTAAGTATCTTAAAAGATCATGCCGAGCGGTTAGGCTTAAGTCATAAGATAGATTCGATAGTAACCGATGCCTTGGACTTCCAACCACTTTCTCAAACTGCTTTTGATGTGATATACTTAGATGCACCCTGTTCGGGTATCGGTTTGATGCGTCGTAAACCTGAAATCAAATATCAGAAGTCGCCTGTCGCTATTCAAGAACTGGTTAAATTACAAAAGCAATTATTTAAACATATGCTTTCTTTGCTCAAGCCAGGTGGTCGCTTAGTCTATTCTACTTGCACCCTGACTTATGAGGAAAATGAACAATTAATTGAAGAAATCTTAAAGGAAAATAGTGAGTGTCAAGTGGAGTCCATCCTAGCTGAAGAAGTTTTAACAGATAATGTAATAACTTCCCAAGGCTTTCTTCGCATTTGGCCCCAACAGCATGGAACAGATGGCTTTTTTATCAGTCGTTTTCTTAAAAAAATAGATTGAGGTGAGTTATGAAAATCACTATACATTCAAACATAGGGAGAAAGAGAAGTTCTAACCAAGATTATGCGGATTATTTTTATTCTCAAAACCAACAAATCCTTTTTATTCTATGTGATGGCGTGGGAGGCAACTTGGCAGGAGATATTGCTAGTCAACAAACGACAGAGTTTGTTGGTCGGGCATTCGAAACAATTGATTACCCTATGACCATCACCCAAGCGCATGCTTGGATGACCCAAATGACCAATCAAGTGAATACTTTCATTTTGAATCAAGCAGACCTTAATCCAGATTATGAAGGAATGGGAACGACAATTGTACTTGCAACAATTATCGAGCAGACCATTCTTATTTGTCATGTCGGTGATTCGCGGGCTTATGCATACGGAGCGGGCCAATTAAAGCAATTAACCGAAGACCATTCTTTAGTCAATGAGTTAATTCGTACAGGTGAAATAACAGTAGAAGAGAGTATTGATCACCCACGTCGTAATGTGGTCACCCAATCCATTGGAACACCAATGGTTTTAGAACCAGCTTTTTCAGAGATTTCTCTTGATAAAGTGGAACTTCTCTTGCTTTGCTCGGATGGTTTAAACGGCATGCTTAAAAATGAAGAAATTGAACAAATAATTAATAATCAAACAGATTTAGACCGCTTAGGTGATGAACTAGTCGCAGCGGCTAATAATGCTGGGGGTCTCGATAATATTACTATTATTCTAGCCAGCGATTTTAATTTGGAGGACGAAGGAGGTGACATTATTCATGGAAATAGGGGATAAACTATCCGATCGTTATGTCCTAACTTCTGTCATTGGTCAAGGCGGCATGGCAAATGTCTTTTTAGCTCATGATTTAATTTTGGATCGAGACGTAGCTGTGAAGGTGTTACGCTATGACTTCCAGGATAATCAAGATGCGATTCGTCGTTTCCAAAGAGAAGCCATTTCAGCCAGTCAACTGCTACATCCCAATATTGTAGAAGTTTATGATGTCGATGAACATGAAAAACAGCAATATATTGTGATGGAATATGTAAAAGGTCAAGACCTTAAAACTTTTATCAAAAAGAATGCACCTGTCCCGCTAGAACTAGTTGTTTCCATTATGGGACAAATTGTAGCGGCTATCGATGTGGCCCACAAAAATCGTATTATTCACCGCGATATAAAACCACAAAACATTTTAATTACTGCAAATAATGTGGTTAAGATTACGGACTTTGGTATTGCTGTGGCTTTATCAGATACTTCGATTACTCAAACCAACACCTTGCTAGGCTCAGTTCATTACCTATCGCCCGAGCAAGCCAAGGGCAATAGTGCAACCACTAAATCAGATATTTATGCCATGGGTGTAGTTTTATATGAGCTAATCACGGGTTCTGTCCCACATGATGGTGAATCCGCAGTTTCGATTGCACTTAAACATTTTCAAGAACCCTTTCCAACTATTCGAGAGCGCTTAGAATATGTTCCTCAAAGCTTAGAGAATGTCGTCTTAAAAGCGACGGCTAAGCAAGCGAAGGATCGTTATCGTACGGCTCAAGAGATGTTTAACGACTTATCTTCTTCTCTTAGTGTCGGACGTATTGATGAAAAACCCTTTATTCCTAGCAGTCAGTTGGATGAATCAGAACAATTTAAATCCATTCAGCCCATTCCAGCCGCTGATCGTGTGTTGACGGAAACAATCGAAGGGCCTGAGCCTTTAAATGAAGAGGAGTTTCCAACTTTTGATTTACCAGATAAAAAGACTAGCCATTTAGGGTCCAAGATTTTTAAAATTCTCTTCTTTGCTACGATATTGTCCTTACTATCTTTAGCTGTCTTTTTCGCCTATCGCTTATTCGTTGCCAGTGTAATCGTTCCTGAATTGGCTGGCCTAGACCAAAAACAAGCCATTGAATTACTAGAAGAGAATGATTTAATGCTAGGCGAAAGTACTGTTGTTTGGGATGATCTTATTCCGCGCGGCCAAATTATTGAAAGTGATCCCCAATCAGGGGACCGCATAAATCGTGGCTCTAAAGTTAATTTAACCTTCTCTGACGGCAAGCCGAGAGTCAAAATAGGTGATTACCTCAATCAAAACTATGAGCCGGTCCGTCGTAAACTAATTGATGCAGGTTTTATAGTTGACTTAAGGTATTTAGCAGCTAGTCAGTCAGAAGCAGGTAAAATTTTAGAACAGAGTATTGCACCGGGTACGGAAGTCGTTCCTGGTGAAAGTTCAATTATTTTAGTAATCGGATCCTATTCTGAGCAAACGACCATGCAAGATTTTACTAATTTATCAATTGATATGGTCTATAAGTTTGCAGACACTTATGGTCTCTATGTAGAAGAAGCTTATCAATATCATGATTATCTACCTGAAGGGATTGTCATTGATCAAGACCCACTTTCAGGCTCACCCATTGCTCAAGGAGACACCATTAAGGTGACGGTTTCTCAAGGTGAAGAAAAAGCAGAAGTGTCGACTGCCACAGAAACGGTATACCTTGATTATGTCCCTAAGTATGCTGAAAATGACTACGAACAAAGCAAGCCATTACCGAATAAAATTCAAGTTTTTATAGGAGATGACCGTAATAATATCACTCAAGTTGCGCGTGAAATTGAAATCACCGAATCGCGTGAAATTCAAATCGTCCTCTATATTCCCGAAGGAGGATCCGGACAGTACCGTGTCTTAAGAGACGGCGAAATTGTCGCACAGTCCTCAGCCGTTTATCCTAATTAAGAATTTGAAGAGTTAAGAGCAGCATTACTGACTCTTAACTTTTTTTCTGAATAAATACTGACCAAAGGAGGAAATTATTTGAAACAGCTTATTACCTCACATGAAGGGATCATCTATCAAGCAGTTAGTGGCTTCTATTATGTATGGTCGCAAGGAGAATCTTTTGTAACAAAAGCAAGAGGTAACTTTCGTCACTTGAAGACCAATCCCTTAGTGGGAGATCGCGTACGATTTGTCATGGATCAACAAGATGAAAGTCAAGTGGGCAGATTAGAAGAGATCTTCGAACGAGATAACTTTTTGATTCGACCGGCTGTTGCTAATGTCGACTATGCTCTCATTGTCATGTCCTTAGTTGAACCTGAGTTTTCCTATAATTTATTAGATTATTTCCTTGTTTCGATGGAGTCTCATCGCATCCAACCCATTATTATCTTGAGTAAATATGACCTTTTAATCGAGCATCAGGGACGGGATGCAGCCAATGACTTAGTAGCAGAAATCAGAGCAATCTATGAAGTAATTGGTTATGATGTTTTTCTCTTTGACCAATCCAATGAAAAGATGCAAGCTATTCAAACCATTTTCCAACAAGGAATATATGTAATGACCGGTCAATCGGGAGTGGGAAAATCGACCCTTTTAAACAAACTGCTACCTCAAGCTGAAATTAAGACCAACCAGATATCCAGCCATTTAAACCGCGGTAAGCATACCACTCGAGAAGTTACTCTTTATCGTTTTGGTCAAGGACTCTTAGCCGATACACCCGGTTTTTCAGCTATTGATTTCGACCATTTAGAAAAAGAAGAACTGGCCGCTTGTTTCCCAGAAATTCACCAAGCAGGTGCAAAGTGTCGGTTTAGATCTTGTATCCATAAGAACGAACCTAATTGCCATGTGAAAGAGTTGGTGGCAAGTGGCATAATAAGTAACAGCCGTTATCAAAATTATTTGCAGATTTTAGAAAAAATTGAAAACAAAAAAATTTATTATTAAAGGAGAATAGTCATGAAAATTGCACCTTCAATGTTGAGCGCTGATTTTAATCACTTGTTAGAAGATATCCAGACCATCGAAAAGGGTGGAGCAGATTATCTACATATTGATATTATGGATGGCAGCTTTGTACCGAATATTTCATTTGGTCCCATGATTTTTAAAGGATTAAGATCTCATAGCCATATGGTTTTTGATTGTCACATGATGGTGGATCAACCGGAGCGGTATTTGGAAATGGTTGCTGATGCGGGAGCGGATATTATCACCGTACATGTGGAAGCGACCCAACATATTCATTCAGCCTTACAAAAGATAAAAGCCTTAGGAAAAAAAGCGGGAGTGGCTATTAATCCAGGAACTCCAGTCGAAGCGGTTTATCCTTTATTGGAATTAGCGGATTTAGTCTTGGTGATGACTGTTAATCCAGGCTTTGGTGGTCAGGCTTTTATTGAATCAACCATGAAGAAGGTAGAAAAACTAGCCAAACTACGTCAAGAAAATGATCATTATCACTATGAGATTGAAGTAGACGGTGGGGTCAATGATCAAACAGCTAAAAGTTGTATAGCAGCTGGTGCAGATGTTTTAGTAGCTGGTTCCTACATCTTTAAGCAAATGGATCTGGCTGCAGCTATCGCTTCCTTAAGACCCTAAGGCCAATTAGTATGGTGGATAAGATTATTATCTGTGCTGGGGCTCCTAATCCAGCCCTCAGCCATTTGTCTGAGGTGACAGATCAGACTTATCTCATTGGAGTTGACGAAGGGGCCCTCCAATTGGTGAAGGCAGGCTACCGATTGAACGTTGCAATTGGAGACTTTGACTCGGTCACTCCCACCCAATTTAGTAAGATTGAAGCGGCTAGTCAAGAGGTTTTAAAATATCCAGCTGCCAAAGATGATACCGATATGGAGTTGGGCCTTGAATTCGCTCTTAAACAAGACAGTCGATGTCCGGTGGAAGTATATGGCGCAATAGGTAATGGAGAGGGACGTTTAGATCATTTAATTGCTAACCTTTGGCTCGTCTTTCAAGAACGCTATTTTGCAATTATTCCCCGTTTAAGCTTTATTGAAAAAGATCAAGTGGTGCGATTTTTTAAACCAGGCAATTATTTTCTACAAGACTTGAACAATTGCCGCTACTTATCCATTATTTCAATGACGGCTGTTAAGCAGCTGCAGATTAAGCAGGCCAAATATGAACTAGGTCTAACAGATTATGCTTTTCCTCGAGCCTTGGTGTCTAATGAGTATGTCGATCAGCATAAAGTAAATCTTTCTTTTACTGAAGGTCTCTTGATGGTTATTTGGGAAAAAGGAAAATAAAGGCTTGAGTTTAAAAATAGAAGATAGGGATATAAAATTGAAGCACTTTCATTATTGTGTTAAAATTTGCTTAATAAATGATATTCGAAGTTTATTTAATCAAGTTTTTATTAGGAAAGGAAGTTGATGGGATGAAAAAGCTTTTTGCTTTAATAATGATTATGATACTCATGCTACCGCCAGCTATATCTGCTCAAGAGGAGATAGTTGATTTTGAAGGACGCTATTTGACTGAAGAAAACTCAAATATTATGGGGTTCGAAATAGAAGAAGACTTATTGAAAGTAATTTTAGGCCGGTCTTACTTTGGACAAGCAGCTTTGGAAGGTGATTATTCGGACGCATTACTACAATTATATACCGAGAGCATTAATCAGGATGGGCGTTTAATGATGGTAAAAACAGATGAAGCAGCAGAATCTTTAAAAAATCAACAATATATTAACTTGCGCTTTTCTGATGAAGTTCCTATGGCAGTTGAAATTATCGTACATAATCCAACCTACAGAATAAAAGATCAAAAACTAACCATTTCTTTTGCGGATAAAGAACTTTTCAGCTTTGAACTAAATGAAGAATCTAATTTGGTGGATGAAGAGGGCAATCAATTTATGCTAAAAGAAAAAGATTAAACCAAACAAAAAAGCCTCCTAGCGCTTCATCTTGATGATGATTGGCTAGGAGGTTTTAATGTATTGATTAAGCACGTTCAACTTTACCTGATTTTAATGCTCGCGCTGAAACCCAAACTTTTTGAGGTTTGCCATCGATCATAACACGTACTTTTTGTAAGTTAGCGCCAAAACGACGTTTTGATTTATTCATTGCATGAGAGCGATTGTTACCAGATACAGCTTTACGCCCTGTGAAATAACATTCTTTAGCCATGGTTCTGCCTCCTTTTCCTTGTAACAATTTAAAAGTTACATTTCATACCAAATTAATTTACCATAATTTGACTTTTGAAGCAAGTGAATTATGATGAAATTAACTACTAATTGTCAACCGTAAATGAAAATGTCCTGAAATTTTAAAAATTTGCGGGATAAAA
>NZ_JBNUPF010000018.1:0-45964 GCF_050409565.1 Facklamia sp. P12955 | reverse complement strand
CTAAACAATAAAATCAAGGTGCTGAAACGAAATGCCTATGGCTATCGTAATTATTTACATTTTAAAAATAGAATTTTATTGATGATGCGCTTATAATAATTGTTGATCTGTAAAAAAAGAGGTGAAGTAACCAGTCGGTTACCTCACCTACTCATCAACCCTATTTGACAAAGAGCCGACAAATTTAAGCTCCTTCTTCGCCTTAGAGATAAGGTGAAGACTATTGTAAGACTGGTATTAATGGCCAATAATCAAGCAAATATGCAAAGCAGCGAGCTTAGAACGAAAAACACCTTTCCATTCTAAGCTCGCTGCGTTTTATGTAGCGGGTGAAGAGGCCTTTTGTCCAGCCTCTAAATTTATTTTAGTAGTTCATCTGTTTGCTTCTCGACTTCTTTTTTCACATCTTTTAGTTCTTCTTTTGTATCAACTTCAATATCTTCAATTTTGGCACTCAAGATGTCTTTAGATTGACTGAGGTCTTCTTTTACATGATCCCATTCTTTGCTTGCTTCTTTCTTTAATTCTTCAGCAGAACGTTTAATATGATCAGCTGAAGTTTTAAGATTTACACGGAAATCTTCACTCGCATCAGAAGCTGCGTCATACATCTCTACACCTCTTTCCACGGCATAGTCTGTATAATCATTAGCCCGATCAATCCAATAATCTAATTCTTCATTTAAATCTTCACGTAACTCTCTACCTGATTTAGGAGCATATAAAAGAGCAGCTGCCCCTCCAATAAGAGCGCCTAATAAAGCTCCCGCTAAAAATCCATCATTATTTTTCATATTATTTTGCCTCCTTTAAATTAATTGAAATCTCACCAGCTGTTTTAGAAGGTTTTCCTTGAATAAAGGAATCTAAGCTTCTCTTTTCCTGTTTAGCTGGATCCTTAGCCAAAATCTCTGAATTTTTGGCTTGTGGCTTCACTTTGAAACGATTTACCATTCGCGATGCTTTTTGAATTGAATCAATTGGTGATTTTTTCTTGTTTTTCTTAAGCATATTTGAAACAAAGTTCGATGTCATTTCTTTAGTCGAGTCATTTAATTCAGAAACGGATGTTCCGACATCACCGATAGCAGTAAATAACGGATCGGTTTTTCCTAATTTAGCATTTAAATCATCTACAAGTGTATTTGACTTGTTCAGTAAACCTTCTACCTCAATTGATAGATGGTCAACATCTTTAGTCACCACATCAATGGTATTATTTAATTTGCTCACCGTTTCCTTCAGATTTGTCAGAATTTCACCAATTTTCATCAAGGTCATCGATAAGAATACAACGAGAATTGCAAAGGCTAAAGCTGCAATCATGGCTGCAATTTGACCAATTGTCATATCTAATCCTCCTTTGCTAAGTTACTAGCTTAAATATATCATGAAAGCGCATTTAACTCAAAGATAAGGGCTTAGAAATGAGCTATTTATTTATTAATTTTTTCTCACGCCCTTGTTGGAAGTTTGAAACCCTTAACTCTTTTAAACTTGTACGATGCAAGAAAGCATTTATTCGTTTTAAAATCATATTTCGAGTAATAATACCAATGAATTTCTTTTCTATATGGTTTTCAACCACACATAAAAAATTATTATCTACCAGTTTATGCAAAATTGATTCGAGCTTTTCGTTCATTGTTATAAATTCTGGTTTCCTTAAGTCTAAATGCTTAATTAATTTATAATTAAGGTTGTCAAAGTCTATGTCTTCTAAAGTAATAGCTTCTTTAACAATCATGTTAATACTTACTAAGCCCACTATTTGACCATTTTGATTGACCACAGGAATCATCGAATAGTCGACTTGATTAAGGACTAATAAGCCGTGAATTAATGAATTAAAGTCATAAAGATAGACTACATTATCAGCCGGGATAATAACTTCTTTTAGATTTTCAACAATATTTTTTGATAAGTTAGGATCTATCAAGATCAATCAGCTCCATCTAGTTTAAAATAATAAGACAAATCTTCTAACTGTATTGCATGTGAATTATAATAATCAACCTTAATAAAGTCATCGGAAATTTCAACTATAGAAAATGTTTTTTCTTGAATTTCGCCCCTTGCTTTTGCAATGGAACCAGGGTTCATAAATAAGATTCCTCGCTTCATTTCAGCATATAGGCGATGTGTATGGCCGTGGAAAACATATTTGGCATTCTTTTGTAAAGCTAATTCTAAAAGATTAATGTTTCCTTGATTTACTTGATACAAATGGCCATGAGTAATCAAAATTTTTCCCTTAGGGGTCGATAAAATTTCGCTAGATGGATAGCCTGGAGAAAAATCCATATTTCCTGCTACTTTAACATCGACAGCCTGCCAAATAGGATCATCAAATGAAAATTCTGAATCACCACAATGAATAATATAATCTACTTTATCCTTAAACTGCTGAATGATGTTTTTTACAATAGAGTAATTTCCATGATTGTCACTTAATACTAACAATTTCATCTCTATCCCTCCAACCAATCATTTAGTTTTTCTTTTAACTTCTCCACTGCTTGGCCTCTGTGAGAAATTTGGTTCTTACGTTCCGCAGAGATTTGAGCAAAGGTTTGTTGATCTTGAGGATAGTAAAATAGTGAATCATAACCAAAGCCACCCTCACCGATAGGCTCTTTGGTAATGATTCCTTCTACATTACCTTCAACAACTAATGAATCTTTTTGTGGATCTGCTAATACGATAACGGTTGTGAAATAGGCTTTTCGTTGATCACCGTTAAATTCTTTCAAATTTTCTAAAAGTTTCAAACGGTTTCTTTCGTCATTTTTTTCTTCTCCAGCATAGCGAGCCGAATAGACACCCGGCTCATTATTCAGTGCTGGAACACATAAGCCTGAATCATCTGATAGGGCTAAGCAGTTCATTTCCTTAGCGATTGTTTCTGCTTTTAAACGTGCATTCTCCTCAAATGTTGTACCTGTTTCTTCTACTTCTGGAATTTCAGGATAATCAAGCAAAGATTGAACTTGTAAATCAAAAGCTTCAAAAAGAGCTTTAAACTCTGCTATTTTTCCTGGATTATGACTAGCTATAATCAGTTTCATAAATTACTTCTCCTTTAATTTCACATTTTCTGACATCAAGATCTTTTCGAGCTAGCCAGTCGCTAGCCATTCGATCAAAGTGTTCGATGTCTCCTGTTGTATAGAAAGTTTGTGTAGGAGATTGTTGTAAGGCATCATTTGCTGTTCGACTTAAGTTAAAATAATCCAACAGCATACTAACATCATTAATTGTTTCAACTCCTGAATCAATCAGATGAACCTTAGGACCAACTACTTCTTGAATTAAACCGCGCATGATTGGATAGTGGGTACACCCAAGTACTAATGTGTCAATTTCTTTTTTTAATAGCGGGGAAAGTTCTTGCGACACTTTTTCTTTAGCTTGGCTACTATAAATTTGGCCAGTCTCTACCATTTCAACAAAAGACGGACATGCAAGTCCTTCTACGACCACATCATTTTTTTTATTGATAATCGTTTTTTCATAAATTTTACTCTGAATAGTTCCGATCGTTCCAATCACACCGATTTTTTTATTATTAGTTTGGATAATGGCAGCTCGACTACCGGGTTCAATTACGCCAACAACAGGTATGGGTAAAGTTCGCTTCAAATCTTCTAAAGCTGCAGCAGTCCCAGTATTACAAGCAATCACAAGCATTTTAATGCCTTTTTCACGCAAGAAATTGCTGAGTTGCCAAATATACTTCTTAACTTCATTTAACGGACGCGGACCATATGGACAACGAGCATTATCACCAATAAAAAGAACGGATTCATTAGGAAGTTGTTTTAAACTCTGTTTAACAACTGTTAATCCGCCGAATCCAGAATCAATAAAACCGATGGGTAAGTCTTTCATAAAATTCTCCTCACTTCACAATTATTATTTTAACATATCTATGCAAAAAAAGAATGGAAGTCATCTTGTTATTTACTAAAAAACAAGGCCCTTAATTAACAACCTACTGAAGTTGTTTGCAAGGCCTTGTTTTAAAATTAATTAACTTTTTTCTCGTTTTTCCATATAGCAAAGGACTTTTTAAAACTACCAATTAATCCTTTTTCACTATAAACTAGAACATTTGATTTATAGAACACAACCGATAACCAAATCGATAAGGCTAAGAAAACAATCGCAACTAATACCGATAACCATATTTCACTAGTGGCAACTGTGTCATTAGCCAAACGGAAAGGCATAATAAAAGGCGTAAATAATGGGAAATAGGAGCCTAAACGAACAATGGCTGAGTTAGGTGACTGCATACCGTATAAGGCAATATAAAAGCCTGCTACTGCTAATAAGGTGATTGGGGTGATCATTTTATTGACGTCTTCAGTTTTAGAAACTAATGAACCTAAGAAAGCTGCAAGTATTGAATAAATTGCCATTCCTATAACAGCAAACAATATTCCATATAATATCACCGGTCTAGCTTGTGAAATATAATCGCTGATTATGGCCGGATCAAAACTTTCGCTCATGGCTTGTGTGCCAGCTTGAATATTTTCCATATTTTCAGATGAGTTTACAAAAAATTGGGCTAATACTAAGCCGGATACATAGGAAATAATAACTCCTAGTATACCATATATGACTAATTGAGTAAGAATTACCAAGCCCACTCCAATCAGCTTACCTAAAAAATGCTGGGTAGCGGTGATACTGGAGAGAATAATTTCCATGATTTTAGAGCCCTTCTCTGCCGCAATTTCTTGAGAGACTATGGATACGTAACTCATAATAAACATTAAAACCACAAAACACACTACATAAGCCACTCCAATTTTAGCGGCAGTTACTGGATCATTTTCTGAAACCTCTGTAACAGCGCCATCATCGTCTGGTTGGATGCGAATAGTTTCAATGTCAACAGCACTATCTTTTAATTGATTCACTTCTTCTTGTTTTAAATTAAATGCTTCTGCTTGTTTTTGAATGCGATATTCTGAAAGTACTTCTTCGATATTATAAGTGGCAATATTCTTGCCTGAATTATGGCGATAGAACTTAGCATTAAGATCTACATTTTCGCCTTCAACAACTAAATAACCATCAATTTCTTCTGCAAATAAGGCTTCTTCAGCTTGCTTTTCATTTAAGTCAAATTGGTAGTCATTTTCATCTTCTATTGCAGCAATCAATTGATTAATCTCTGCATTTTCAGATACAATTCCAACATTGCCGACTGAAGAGCTGGATTGGTCAAGATAAATAAAATAACCGATTGCTAAAATAACCAACCCCATAATAATGGGGCCTGCTATCATCCAGAAAAAAGCCCAAGACTTCACATTTTTCCGATAAACCTCTTTTGCTACAAGCCACATTTTATTCATGAATTCGGTCACCTACTTTCAACTTAAATATTTCCTCTAAGGTCGGTGGTTGTTGAGAGAACATTGGGATAAATTGTCCTTGAGTGATTGTTTGGAAGATGCTAGGACCAAATGATTCATCGCTAAGATTTAAGGTGTAATGATCAGGGCTGGTACGAACTACCGAATCTACCCCTTCAATTTCTAGCAGGCTAGCTTCATTCCACTTTTTACTTTCAATATAAATGCGAATACGTCCAAACTGTTCTCTAACTTCATTAATCGAACCGTAAAGAACTTGCTCACCATCAAGAATCATGGCTAACTTATCACATATTTGTGACACATTTTCCATATTATGACTAGAAAAGATAATGCTCGATCCACCTTCTTTTAATTCTAAGATGCCTTGTTTTAAAAGGTCAGCATTGACTGGATCTAGGCCGGAGAATGGCTCATCTAAAATAACTAATTTAGGTCGATGGATTAATGTAGCAATCAATTGTATTTTTTGCTGGTTTCCTTTAGAAAGCGTATTAATCTTATCTTTTCGTTTACCTTTTACGGCAAATTTATCCATCCATTCATCTATTTGAGTGATAATATCAAGGTGTTTCATTCCTCTAAGGCTAGCGAAATAGACAATTTGTTCTTCAATAGTCATCTTTTCATAAAGACCACGTTCTTCTGGTAAGTAACCAACTAAATCATATAATTGATTATTAATCGGCTTTTGATTCCAAGTAACTAGTCCCCCAGGTTCAGGATTTAAGAAATCTAAAATCATTCGAAAAACAGTTGTTTTCCCTGATCCATTTGGACCAATAAATCCCATAATCGTTCCCGATTCAATGTCAAAAGAAACATTCTTTACAGCTTGAAAACTACCAAATTTCTTGGATAGGTTTTTTACTTCTAACATTATATCCTCCTCTTAACTTTTTATGATTATTTCACATTGTCTAGCAGCGGATCAGTATCTTCACTGGTTGGAATCACTTCTTCTTGAGCCGCTTTGTCGCCAAATATTTCCGTCAAATCGACTAAATGAATGTTTGATCGATCATCTAATTTAAGCGTGATTGTTTGTCCTTCTTCTACAAATGGTAGGTAATCATTCAATTTTGCAGGCACTTGATAAACATTACCATCTAACATGAAATAATAGAAAGTTTCCCCCTCTTTTATAACAGCTTGGATTTTTTCAACTTTTCCGGTTACTTTTTCTAATGTGTCCTCATTGATTGCCTCTAAAACCACAGGATTATCTTCCCCATACTTTTGGATAAGCTGAGTCATATTGCTAGCAATGTAGACTTTCTGATAATCTTGAACATCTACTAAGCTATAATTTTTAATAAGACCGGAAGAGTCTTTTAAAGTTAAAATATACATAGGATTGCCTTGTAAGTTAATCAAGAGAGGGAATGTTGCAATATATCCTTTTTCTTGAACAGACCCTTCAGCTGAAGCCATAGCAGAGAACTCTTCGGCAGCAGATAAATTGTACATAGTAGCTTCTTTGGTTCTTAGATTAACTAATACAAAGCCAATGTTTGATTCATCTGATACAACAGAAGTGATACCAGTATAGAGGTAAATATCATCATTCATTGGTAGATAATTATAACCTTTGGAGGTTTCTGTTACGCCTTCTTTGGCAAAAACTGAGTTCCAAAAACCATTTTTATATTTACCGTTTTGGTCTAACTGGTGCATGATTAAGTCAGCAGAATAAACGCGGTCTACCCAAGATGGGATCTCATCCATGGAGTATTTTTGGTGTTCTCCTGTCATCGCATTAACAATAATTAAACCATTAGGTTCTGGCTCATTAAGAAAGAAATTTCGTCCATAGCTAGTAGCTATATAATAAGGATTGCCCTCATCATCGATTTCAAAGTCAGGGCTTTCAAAAATACTGAATGGATAATTGAATCTTAAATGTCTAGAAATATTCCGACCGAAATGATCTGAATAAGAATATCTAATCGGTTTTTCAGGTGTTTTTACTTCCACTTTTCCAGTAACATTATCAACTTGAAGATAATGTGGGATTCCTTCTGAAAAGTTGTTTAACCACTTAAACAGTCCTGCATACTTCAAGGGAGTTACCCGGTAGGGTTCTGCTTCAATATTGATTTGGGTATATTCATCCGATACTTCAAATTGAGAAACAAGCTCAGTTAAAGCTCCTAAATAGCGATCTCCAAGGCGCACTGCTGTATCTCGATCCACTAATGGCACATTATCAATATTAACTTCAGGAAAAGTGGTCTCGAAATCTTTATTGACTGGTGAGATCATTTGACCATAATCTTTTGCCATAAAGAAAGGAGAAAAAACAAACTTCCCAATTAATCCTACTAATAAGACAATAACAACCGGCCAATAGAACAAGCGGTATTTCTTTGGCAATTTGCCGAATTTAATCTCAGTAACTTGATTAGGATTATTCTTGATCTGCTTGAACCACTGATTGGAATCTTTAATCAATTCGATGGCAAAAACACCGGCCACAATTAATAGAAGAAAAAACCAGCTTTGATAAGAAGCGTAATGGATAGGTGGTAGTGTGAGATAATAATAAACAAAGATAGCCAATGCTAATAATACATACAAATAGTTTGGATTAAATGAACGCTTGTTGGCTTTTTTATTAATCGTTTTTTCAGGTGTCACATCTTTAATAATCAATTTAAAACCCACTTTCTTTTTTCTGACTGAAATATGTAGAAATTTCTTTTATAAAAGGCTCAAAATGAATAGGACCCACATTACTTTCATTTTGACTAATAGAAAAAGGAATCATTTTCTCAATAATATCTGCTGTCAATCTAACAGAGTCTTTCAAGCTGTCACCAGCGATTCGACTGGCAGTAATGATTGAAGCAACAGTGTCTCCAGTTCCAAATATGTAACCATCAAAATACTCGTGAACTACAAGTCCTTTTTCACCCGATTGGCTGGCATAGTAGAAACCTAAGCGATTATTATCACTTCGATCATCTTTAGCTCCTGTAATAATGACATTTTTACAACCTAAAGTTAATAATTCATCGGCGATATCAGCAATCTCATTTAATCTGAAGTCCTCTTTGTAGTCTCGTCCTAAAATCAAACAAGCTTCTGTTAGATTGGGCATGACTAATTCTGCATACGGTATTAATTCACGCAAATAATGAGCGACGTCTTGATCAAAACCAGCATAGAACTGACCATGGTCCCCCATAATCGGATCCATATATAATGCAATGTTTGGATTGATTTCTTTTTCTTTTAAAAGATAGGTTTTCAAATCATCTATCTGCTGAGTATCAGCAAAATAACCCGTTAAAATTGCATCAAAATGATAGTCAACTTGCTGCCAATGGTGCAGCATTTCTTGATAAGCATTTCCCATGGAATAACGAACTAAATCCCCTTTTTCTCCAGCATGCGAAGAAAGGATTAAAGTTGGCAAAATAGTAGCTTCTAATTGGGCAGCAGCTAAAACTGGCAAATTAATTGAACCCGCTACTCTTCCGGCACCAGGAATATCATTAACAACTAAAATAGTATTTGAATAATTATTGCGATTAAGTGAAAACATAAGAACCCCCTACATTTATATAATCATAGTACCTCTTTTAAGCAAATAAATAAAGATAATTCATACTAAAAAAATAGCAGAGACAATGTCTCTGCTAGGGTGAGTGGTTTATCTTGTTTATAAAACTGTTTCAATATCAAAAAACTCTCTGTCTTGCGATTCAGCCACGGCAATGGATGTTAGATGTCCAAGATAAGTATTGATACCTAATAAAATCGCATCATTTTGCTTGGCAGCTTCTTTAATGCCTTCCCTAGCAATTTCTTTAGCATATTGTAAAGTAGCATTGGTCAAAGCAATGGTGGAAGTTCTTGGGACAGCTCCTGGAATATTAGCCACTGCATAATGAATAATATCATGTTTAAGGAAAATCGGTTCCTTATGAGTAGTTGGTTTAGTTGTCTCAAAGTTTCCACCTTGGTCAACTGCAATATCAATTAAAACGGAACCTGGTCTCATTTCTTGAATGGTTTCTTCTTTAACAAGAACTGGTGCACGGCGTCCAGCTATTAAAACTGATCCGACAACTACGTCTGAATCGATCACAGCTTTATGAATGTTTGTTTCATTCGACATCAATGTCTGTACACCATTACCAAGAATATTTTCAATCTCAGCCAAACGTTGTGGATTAATATCAAGAATTGTCACATTAGCACCTAAACCGTAAGCCAATTTAGCGGTATTAAAACCGACAACCCCTCCACCAATCACTGTCACATTGGCACGACGAACACCTGGTACACCACCAAATAAAATACCTGGACCACCGTGGTTCTTTTCTAATAAACGCGCTCCGATTTGAACAGCCATTCGACCGGCTACTTCAGACATGGGTGTTAATAAAGGAAGTGTCCCCTTATCGGCAACCGTTTCATAGGCTACTCCAATTACACCCTTATCGAGCAAGGCTTGTGTTAATTCTAGTTCAGGAGCAAGATGTAAATAGGTAAATAGAATAAGTCCTTCATAAAAATAGTCATATTCCTCTTTAACTGGCTCTTTCACTTTAATAACCATTTCTGCTTTCCAAACTTCTGCAGCTGTTTCAACGATACTTGCTCCAGCATCAATATATTCATGATCAGTAAACCCTGAACCCAATCCAGCCTCTTTTTCAACAATTATCTCATTTCCAGCTGAAACAAGTTCTTTAATATTATTAGGGGTGAGTCCTACACGATCTTCATTTGCTTTCAATTCTCTAGGTACTCCAATTTTCATTAATAAATCCCTCCTTTGTTTTTTTTATTATACCACATGCTCTTTTCATCACAAATAAATTATATGATTATATCTTAAAATTTAAAGGGCCCAGCTTCTGAAGTTGGGCCCTTTTCTTAGTTATTCTAAATATGCTTTTTAAGCACCTCAGTCAAACGATCTTTATCATGAAAACCGACAAGTTTTTCTACAACCTGTCCATCTTTTTTTATAACCATGGTTGGAATGGACATAATACCGAATTCACCGGCTATTTTAGTTTCTTCATCGACATTCATCTTGAAGAAATTTACTTGTCCTTCCATCTCTTCTGATAATTCATCAATAATTGGAGATTGCATGCGACACGGTCCACACCATGGTGCCCAAAAATCTACAATGCTTACTCCTTGTGCTGTTTTCGTTTGAAATTCTGAATCTGTAATTGCCTTAACCATCTTAAAGCCCCTTTCACTAATCACGTTGATAGATGTATCTTAGCACATCAAAAAGGTCTTTGACCATTTATATGCTTACTAACTAATCGAAGTAAACCCTTGTTGAACCATCTCCTCCAGCGTTTGGTGGGGAGTATTCGAAGTGATCGACATGAGGATGATTGCTTAATTGATCTTTGACACCCTGTCTCAATGCTCCTGTACCCTTACCATGGATAATGGTGACCAGTGAATGGTTGGATAGAAGAGCTTGGTCTAAATACTGTTTCAACTTACTCATCGCTTCTTCGTACCTCAAACCACGTATATCTAAAGTCGTTTTTACCTTAGATCCAGCTTGCCTTTGTACATTAACCTTCTGCTTAGGCTCAACCTTACCAATCGGTTTTAGCTCGTCAGCCGCAATCTTCATCTTAATAATGCCCATTTGAACAACATACTCATTTTTTTCAACTTGTTCAAGCACAGTTCCTCTTTGTCCATAGGATAAGACCTCGACATCATCGCCCACCTGAATCTTTTTAGACTTTTTAACCCGTTTTAAGACTTTATTCTTTTTCAAGTTTTCTGGTTGTTTTAATTGATCAAAAGCCTTTTTCTTGTCGATTAAAACATGTTCTTTAATGGTTTGATTTTGTCCTTGGACTAACTGTAAGTCTCGAATTTCTTGCAGCAATTCTTCCGCCTCTTTTTGAGCTTGTTCCACTTTCTCATTAGTCTGACGCTTAGCTTTTTCAACTAAGTCATGCTTTTGCTCAAGATAGCGGTCATATTCAGTTCGTAAATCTTGCCATAAGAGTTCTGCTTTTTCTAAGAAAGCTTGAGCTTCTTTATTTTTTAGCTCACTTTCTCTTCTTTCACGCTCTAATTTAGCAACCATTTCGTTCAAAGATTGACTATCTTGTGAAATTCCTTCTTGAGCCCCCTCCAATATATCTTGTCTCAAGCCTAATCTTCTTGAGATTTCAATAGCATTGGACCGACCAGGTACACCTATCATTAAGCGATAAGTTGGCGATAAGGTCTGAACATCAAATTCCATAGAGGCATTAATTGTTTTTGCTCGTTCATGGGCATAAACTTTTAATTCCGGATAATGAGTTGTTGCTAAAACAGTAGCCCCTACTTTCCTTAAATAATCTAAAATAGAAATAGCTAAGGCTGCACCTTCTTGCGGATCAGTTCCAGAACCGAGTTCATCAAATAAAACGAGGGATTGATAGTCTGCTTCTTCGACTATATTCACAATATTCGTCATATGACTGGAGAAGGTAGAAAGAGACTGCTCAATGGACTGCTCATCTCCAATATCAGCATAAATCGATTGGAAAACGCCTAATTGAGAACCAGAATCGCAAGGAACATGAAGTCCTGATTGTCCCATTAATTGAATGAGACCAATCGTTTTTAAAATAATCGTCTTACCACCGGTGTTAGGACCTGTGATTAAGAGAATATGATAGTTTTCACCAATTAATATATCATTTGCTACAATATCGTCCGAATCAATTAAAGGATGTCTGGCTTGCCATAGAGCTACTTGGTTATCAATTGAAAAAACAGGCTTTGTCGCCTTAATCGCTTTAGCATACTCAGCTTTAGATTGAATAAAATCTAATTGGGCAATCATGGATTGATTATGTTTAATTTCTTCAACATAAGGCGCAATCATTAAAGATATTTCAAGAAGAATTCTTTCCATTTCGGTACGCTCATCTATCTCCAATTGGGCTAAGCGATTATTTAACTCCACAACAACCTTCGGTTCCATAAAGACTGTCTGACCAGTTGCTGACTGATCATGAATGGTACCACCAAATTGACCTTTATACTCCGCCTTAACGGGTAGAACATAACGATCGTTCCTGATAGTTATTAAGCGATCGCTCAACTGATTCCCTTTAGTTTTTAGTAATTGATTCAGTTGGTTGCGGATTTGATTTTCTGTTTGACTTTGATTTTTTCTAATAGCTGCCAATTGAGTGGATGCGGAATTTAAAACCGCCCCCTCATCACTTACCGTTGATTGTATTTCTTTGATAACTTGTGGAAGACTCACGCATTGATCCACCCAATACTTCAATGAAGGATAGATTTTTTCTTCAGCTTCTAAATCAGCAAAAAATTGTGTTACTTGATTGGTAGTAGTCAATAGGCGGCCAATTTGTCCTAACTCCTTAGGGTTTAAAGCAGCTGAAATCTCCAGCCGTCTAAAGGCCATACTTAACGCTACTAAGCGAGGAATAGGTATGTTCTTACCTTGTTGAAGAATTGCTAAATTTTCTTCCACTTCCTCTTGCCATTTTTGAATTGTTTCCAAATCGGTGGATGGCTGCATTTTGAGAATCTTAGATTTAGCCATCTCGGTATTTGCAAAGTGGGAGACTTGCTGAATAATTTTATGATACTCTAATTTCTCCAAAGTTTTACTATTAGTCATCAAAGATTCCCCCTTTCCTATTAATAATCATTAGGATCCCAAGCCAAACTTCCCTACAAAGTCGGTCAAAATAGGCGTGGAATCCACCATTCTAAAAATCAATGGGTTGTTAACAAATTGCTGTTGGATAAATTCTATAGGAATTAACGATAATAAGTATAAAACCATAAATACGATAAAATAGACAACAGCGAAATTGAGTACACCACCAATTAACCGATTACTAATATTTAAAACACTATAATAAGTTACTTTGGTAAATAAAATGGATAATACATTCGTTAACAACCAGCCGATTAACCAGATAATTAGAAAAGTAATCAATTTATAGAAAGTTTGATCGAGTAGAAAAGTTTGAGCTTCCGTATATAGAGCGAGTTGACTATCTGGTTGGACAGCTGGAAATGGTATAATCATCTCCACCCACTTGCTCAAAACATCAAAATATTGTGTAGCAATGATATAGGTAATAATATAACCTAACAATCTTACAATCTGCATAATCATTCCTGACCGATAGCCAGAGTAAAAGGCGAAGGCCAAAATTAAAATTACAATAACACTTAACATAAAGTACCCCCTCTAATGATTTCCTCATTAGTCCTGTTCAAAAAATTCATAATCATTCTATTTCTTTAAAAATTAGCCTAAGCCTAGTCTTTTCTCTAGCGCTGCAATTTTTTCTTCTTTTGTAATCTGGTCTGAAATAGCATTAATTGCCATCAAAATAGCGCGATCTTCTTGAGTCAAATTGGGATCAAGTTCTTTTAATTGTTGTAATTGTTGAGTCAGTAATTGAACAACTGCATCCATGTGCTCTCTCGAACGATGACCCACAATGGTATAGACTCTGCCTTCAATCAATGCCTTATAACGGTTCTTCTCTTCCATGTAATCTCCTCTTTAAGCTTGATTCTCCCACTATTTTACCAAAAGTCCCTCTATAATGCACCTTTCCTATACGAATATTAAAGAAGATGGTAAACTGATAATTATGATAGCCAATTCATAAAAGGTGGGATATAAATGAACAGCGTCACTCTCGAAGTAAAACCAGCAACTCTTAAAGTTATGGAAGAAAATTACCAAAGACACTTAATTGACCCCGTTCCCTATAGCCTCTTTAGAGCTAAATTAGCTTATGTAACCATTACAGCTTATAAATCTGGCAAAGTCCTCTTTCAAGGAAAAGCAGCTGAAGAAGAAGCGCGAATATGGGCTAAAGACTTGCCTCAATCAATCCACACGAATTTTCTCGAAAACAACACTCATTTACCTGACCGGATTCAATTTAAGAATTTAATTGGGTCGGATGAAGTGGGAAACGGATCTTACTTTGGACCCTTGACTGTATGTGCAGTCTATCTTCCTTTTGAAAAACAAGAATTAATTAAAGAACTTGGCGTAAAAGATTCTAAAAATTTATCTGATCATGAAATCGAAAGCATTGCGGCTAATCTCATACACTCAGTTGATTATCATTTAACAATTGCTAATCCACAAAAATACAATCAAATGATTAAAAAATATAATGCTAACGGACTTAAGGCGAGATTACATAACTTTACTATTAAAGAACTATATAAAAAACTATCTCCTGAACAGAAAAAGCAACTTGATGGAGTAATAATTGATCAATTTACGTCAGAAAAGAATTATTACCAACACTTAAAAAACGAAAAGGAAGTTTATCGCGCCCATGTCTATTTTGCTAAAAGGGCCGAATCTATTCATCTGGCCGTTGCTTGTGCTTCCATTATTGCAAGAGATGCCTTTGTTAAAAAACTTCATTCGCTCGGTGAAACTTTTGGCGGCAAACTACCTTCAGGGGCAGGCAGAAATGTTGATCTTTATGCATCAAAATTAATCGACCGCTATGGGATTGAAAGTCTCAATCAAACAGCTAAACTCCATTTTGCTAACACACAAAAAGCTAAAAAGTTAAGCAAAAAATATCGTCATTAAGAAAAAGCTGCCGATTTTTATCGACAGCTTTTTTATAGTCAATGCGAGGGTCATTTATCTAGTCAATTGTAGTTTCAGGAATATTTTCCAGTTGATTGATTAATTTTACATAGCGAATAAATTTAGCTATACATTTTTCTAAATGGTCAACTGTTTTAGGGTCGGTAATGTTCCCTTCAGCATCAAATTTATTTTTAGCACCACCTAGTAAAAATTCATTTCCAGGGAAGACATAAGCATCCACTCTAGGAGACTCCAAAATTTGATCCATATGTAATTGAGCACGCGAGGTCCCTTGTTCCAAATAGGATGCTCCAATAACATACACAGGCTTATGAATAAAAGGTGTAACTTTATAAGATAGCCATTCAATTGTAGATTTTAAAGCAGGTGGAACAGTATGGATATGTTCTGGGGTGGCTATTAATATACCATCCGCTTGAAGTATTTTTTTATTTAATAACTGAATCGCCGGATGATCTGTTTGATCATTACTAGCATCAAACATCGGAATTTGGTTAATTTCAAGAATTTCTAATTCAAAATATTCAGCAAAGTGCCGCTTTATATACTGTAATAATAAACGATTAGACGAAAATTCTGCATTAGAGCCTACGATTCCTACTAATTTCATATTATCCCCCCTTACTCTTTAGCTTCGAACTGTTGATGATAGAACTTGCGAGCTTCATCCACATTTGCTTGATGCCTTTCTTGTAATAGTTCTGTGACACCAATAAATTGAAGAAAATCATTAAAATAAGCTTCTAACTGATTGACCTTATCTGGGAAAACTAAATTCCCTTCTTTATCAAAAGCCTCTAAAGAGTTCCCCATTAAAAATTCACAACCAGGCATAAGCATTGCACGAATAACTGGTGCATTCATAATTGAACGCAGGTGTTGTTGGGCTCTAGAAGTCCCTAAAACACCATAGGAAGTTCCCACAATCATTAAAGGTTTATCCACAAAAGGAAATATATTATAAGATAACCAAGATAAAGCGTTCGTCAAAGCGGCTGGAATAGAATGATCGTACTCTGCAGTAGCAATAACCACTCCATCGGCTGCCTCAATTTTTTCAGCCATTTCAATGATTACCTCAGGTAATTTCCCATCCGCTGGTTTATTAAAGATTGGCAGGCCTCGAACTTCAAGTAATTCGATATTCGCTCTATCTTGAAAATGTTTTTGAATAAATTGTAATAACTTACGATTGGTAGATTCCGTAGAATTATTTCCAACGATGCCAACAATTTTCTTCATATTATTATACCTCCATAGAATAGTATTCCTAATTAGAATAAAGATAATAGCGTCAAGAAAATAGGGGGTAAAAAGATTGCCGGTGTATAATTTAAAATCTTTAATTCAGTAATATTTAAAATATTCATGCCTAAGCCAATCAATAATAGTGATCCTACTGCAATAATCTCATTTACCACTGCTACTGATAAAATAGGAGCTAAAAAGCCTGCTAAGATTACTAATAAGCCTTGGATGATTATTACTGGAATTGCCGATAGTAAAACACCTGCTCCCAAAGATGAACTCAATAGAATGGCGGTAATGCCATCTAAGATTGACTTGGTATAGAGCGTGGTATTATCACCGGTTAATCCACTTTCTAAAGATCCTAAAATAGACATTGAACCAATACAAAAGATCATTGCTGCTGAAATAAAACCTTGCCCTAACTGACTATCAGATCCTGGTTTTGATATTTTTTTTTCAATTAATGAAATCCCATAAGTTACCTTTTGATCAATATCAATTGATTCCCCAATCATTGCTCCTACAACAACTGACAAAATCATAACAATCGTATTTTCTCCAGCTAAGGTGCCATCAATTCCAATTGCGAGCACGCATAAAGCAATACCATGCATCAATCGCTCATGGATTTTTACAGGGATTCCTGCCTTTAAACCCATACCGATTAAACTACATATAACGATTACGATACCATTAATAATTACACCCATCTTAACAAATCCTTCACATAAAATTAAGAGCATCCAAAGGATACTCTTGCTTGACTGGCGTACTATCTCACCTTGACACTTAATTATTATAAAGATAAATTCATGATTTTTCCATAGAAAACCAAGAACTAATTTTATTTTAATAATTGATTGGAATTTAGTAATTTATCAACTTGATCTTCTGCAGCAAAACCATCCTGCCCATCTTCAACCAAACACATATCAATTAAAGTTTCTTTAGAAAGCGATTGGTTCTTTAAATCATCACCATATAAATTAGAGTGTTTGCGGTAAATACGATATAGTTCTGTTACGATCACTTTAAGTACTGCAAAAGCAGGAACACCTAGAATCACACCCGTTACACCAAATATGCGCCCCGCTCCTAACAGAACAATTAAAATTGTAACTGGATGGATTTTTAAATTCGAGCTAAGAATTTGCGGTTGAATAAGTCTTCCTTCAACTAAAGCCTCAATCCCTATAACCAATAAGACCTTTATTAACATAAAAGGAGAGGCAATTAAACCAATAATTATGGCAGGAATAGCGGCAATGACTGACCCAATATAGGGAATGACATTAAGAAAAGTAGCAAGTACTCCTAAAGTAATCGCATAGTCTAGGCCTATAATGGAAAAACCAGCAGCGAAAATCATGCCTACAATAATTGCAACAATAATTTGGCCACGAATATATTGACCAATCTGATAGTGAGATTGATAAATCATAGTCTTAGTCGTTTCTCTATAGCGATCAGGAATATAATAAAGTATTTTAGGGAATAGCTTATAACCTTCTAATAAAAGATAATAAAGTAAGACAGGAATAGTAACTAAGCCGGTTACAACCGTTGAAACTGTACCTATCACGCTACCTAATCCACCAAAAGTCGATGTAATTAGCGGTTGAATTTGCTGGATAAGTCCGTTTAAATCAACACTCCCCTCTTGATTAGCCAGATTAGGAAAGACTTCATTAAAATCAGGTAGTAAAGGAAGCTTGTTAAATACATCTTGAATTCCTGCTACATATTTAGGTAAATCATTAATAAATGAGCGCGTCTGACTTTGTACTATCGGCACGAGTGTAGCTACACCCCAAGTTACTAATAATGAGAGGCCAATAAAAATTAACCATATTGATAAATGACGGTTTACACCGCGTCTAGAGAGTTTAACCACTAAGGGCGAGAACAGATAGTACATAATGCCCGTTCCAATGAAAGGAAAGGCAAAGAAGTTCAAGAAATCAAAGAGTGGTTGAAATAAATAAGAAATTTGTGTAAAAGCATAGATTGCCAAGACAATTAAAATAAATTTTAATAGCCGAATAACATTGCGATCATTCAAGAATTCTGACTTAAATAAAAACTGATTTAATTTTCGCATCAATACCCTCCTATCCTATATGAATTCATCTCAATCATACCACAAATAGAATTAAAATGATTGGCTTAACTACGATATAAATCTACCCTTATGCTATAATACTTTTGAAGAAGAAAGGAGTCCATCTTATGAAAGAAAAATATTTTTTAGGTGGTTATACCCGTCGAGTTAATGAAGGATTAACATCGATCACTTTTGATTCTCAAAAAGAAACTTTCACAGAAAGAGAGTTAATCGATACAATTCAAAACCCCACCTATCTTGCCCTCTCAAAAGATAATCGCTATTTATTTACAATTGAAAAAGAAGAACCTTTTTCAGGAGTGGCAGTATACAAAAAAAAGCATAATGATACCTGGATTAAAAAAAATTATTTTTATCACACCAAAGCAGCAGGATGTCATCTTTTCTATTTAGATTCTAAAAAAGTCCTCTACCTATCAAACTATCATGAAGGCACTATAGAAATCTATCACTTAAATGATGATGAAATAAAACATATACAGACTGTTGCCCACGATGGTTCATCTGTCCATCCTAATCAAACTCAGTCTCGTATCCACTTTACCTCTACTTTCAATCAAGATAAGTTTCTTTATGTTTGTGATTTGGGTAGTGATAAAATTTATGTATATTCCTTAGCTGAGAATGGCTCAATCTCCCATCTTGAGCAATCTTTAAATATTCCAGCTGGAACCGGTCCACGGCATTTAGCAATCCATCCTAATCAGAAATTTATCTACATTATTGGTGAGCTGAATAATACCACGATTTTATGTCATCTAAAACAAAATGGCCATTTAGAGATTATTGAAAGTTATCATAATATTCCAACCGATAGTCACCCAGAAGCCACCGGAGCTGCAATTAGAATTTCAAAAGATGGTAACTTTTTATATGTTTCGACACGCTATCAAGATCAAATTACCCTCTTTGGAGTGGATAAAACTAGCGGTAAGTTAAGCCTTCTACAAAGTATTTCATCATATGGAAAAGTTCCAAGAGATTTCTGCTTATCGCATGATGAAAAATATTTGATTGTGGCTCATCAAGATTCTGATTACCTTACTTTATTTAAGAGAAATTCTGAAAGTGGAATAATTTCTTTAACCGATACAAAAGCTTATGCTCCTGAATGCGTTTGTATATTAGCATTAAATAATAAGTAAATTTCATTAAAAAATATATTCAAAAAGTTAGTGATTAGTTAAAAATCAAAATGATTAGCAGATTCAATAGAATTTGCTAATCATTTTTTTGATAACCTTTTACCTTAATGTCACATACCCAATTTCTTGTCCTTTAGTAACTGAACCGCTAGCAGTAATCTTAAACTCATCGATGACCTCTGAACCATTAACAAAGATAACTAACATCACATTATCCTTACCTGCTGCTTCAATTTCTTGATAATCAACTTCTGAAACAGCAGTGGTTGGTGTTAAGTTATCCCCTTCATTAACCAAAGTATTAAAAGGCTTACCTTCTAATTCCACCGTATCTAATCCCATATGAAGTAGTAATTCTAAATTTTCTATTTGTATTCCCATCGCATGTTTAGTCGGAAAAACATTCATTAATTTACCCTGAACTGGTGAGTAGATGGTTGATTGACTCGGTTGAATAGCGTAGCCATCTCCCATCATTTTCTGAGAAAAAACTTGATCGTTGACTTCTTCTAAAGGAATTATTTGACCATCACAGACAGCATGTAGGCTGATTTTTTTAGCTTTTTTCTTAAATAACCCAAACATTTTATTCCTCCTCTTGACTTCATTTTATCATATTTCTTCACAGACTCCTATTTTAAGAATTGACCACATAGTGACATTTGTTTAATTGTTAGCTATAATAAGCGAGAAAAAGATCACGAGGTGATATATAGTGCAAAACCTAGAATGGATGGAATTATTAAAAATTATTTTCTTAAGTATTGTTCAAGGAATTACAGAGTGGTTACCCATTTCTTCAACTGGACACTTAATTTTAGTTGAGGAATTTATTCAATTAAATCTCAATCCAAATTTTGTTGAAATGTTTCGAACTGTTGTACAATTTGGTTCAATTTTAGCTGTAGTCGTCCTTTATTTTAATAAACTTAACCCTTTGGATTTTAAAAAGTCTAGCCAAGAAAGAAAAAATATCTGGGTAATTTGGTTTAAAGTTGCTTTTGCTACCCTGCCAGCAGGAGTTCTGGGCCTATTGATCAATGATTACATGGAAGAGTATTTTAATACTCCTTATGTGGTCGCTGCTGCCTTAATCATTTATGGTTTTGCTTTCTTGTGGATTGAAAATAAAAAGCCAGCTCGTCATGCTAAACAAGTTAATACTCTTAAAAAGATTTCTTTCCCTACGGCTTTTAAAACCGGTCTATTTCAGGCCTTGTCTTTAATTCCAGGTACTTCACGGTCGGGGTCAACCATCCTCGGTGGACTTTTATTAGGAATGGAAAGAACAGTTGCGACAGAGTTTTCTTTCTTTATGTCAATACCTGTTATGTTCGGAGCTTCTTTAGTTAAGTTAAAAGACTTTGGCTTTGCTTTTACTAGTGCTGAACTTGTTTACCTCTTGGTAGGTATGTTTGTTGCCTTTCTTGTTTCCTTAATCGTCATCCGTTCACTTCTTAAATTCATCAAAACGAATGACTTTAAACCTTTCGGTTACTACCGTATTATTTTGGGTGCCGTTGTCATTTTGTATTATTTATTTAAGTAATCTAAAAGAAATAAGAGTTGACCCTATAGTGACCCCAAGAAGTTGAACCAGAAAGATGCGTACATGTTATATGTGCTTGTCTTTCTTATTTTATTGTTTTCTAAGCAGCTTGAAGTGATTGGCGATAAGCAAATCGGGCTCAGCCAGATCAGGCTTTAAGATACAAAATATATACTTCTAACTTGTTTACGTATAAGGACTTATTTTTATTTCAATTTTATGATTGTTTTTATCTTCTTTTGATTCGCATAAATAATATTTTTTTAAGTTGGTCCATCATACTCAAAGCCAATGGAAGCCCAAAAGCTAGACTTTCGGTCTCACGCTTGGACTTCGGCTTTAAAACTACTCATTAACTAAATTCATAAACGTTTGAATTTAATCAATAAGTTTAAGACCCTCTGGTTTAAGTAGATACAGTTGATGACATACCTCTTTTAAATATAAACGATCATGGGAGACGCTAATAATAGTTCCTGGAAATTCGCTTAAAACTTTCCGTATTTTTGGTTGTGAATTCGGAGAAAAATTTCGCGTCGGCTCATCTAAGAAAAGAAGATTCGCTCTCATCAAATCCATTTTTAAAAATAATAATTTTGCTTTTTGTCCTCCTGATAATTCATTGATAGGGTGAGACATTTCCTCAGGAAGAAAATTCATACTGGCCAAAAAAGTCATTATTTGTGTTAATTCTTCGCTGCTTCCTTCCTTAGCAAGTAATTGAATCGGTGTCAAATTCGTATCAACGAATTCACTATGATTTTGAGGCATATAGGCAGGTATAATTCCTTCTCTATCACCATCTTGATTGAATAAAAGCCACATATGCTTTAAAAGCGTTGATTTGCCCACCCCATTGGCTCCCACAATTCCTATTTTATCCTGTCCTTGAACCGTTAGATTAATGTTTGGTGCTAGTAAACGACCTTCAACCTTTAAATTAAGATTGCTTACCTCCATAATCTTGCGCGAATCAGCAATTGGAATGGAGTGGTTAAAAAATATCTTAATTGGGTCTTCAATTATCACTTGCTGACTTCCTTGTTGATGTTCGCGTTCAAGTCTTTTGCCCAATGACTTAACGGTCTTCATCTTTTTCGCTAGTAGTCGTCCGCTTGCTGAATCCTTAGTATGATTTAAACGATGATGCAAAGCTGACTCAAGCCTTTGTTGACGAGCAAACTTTTTAGCATATATTCTTTCATTTTGCTCAAAGTCTTTTTGCTGACTCGCAATCCTCTTATCACGATATAGAAGATAGTCCTTATAAGCTAATTTCGAAACTGTATGACATGGGTCTTTTCTATGCAACAATCGCTCTAAATGAATAATCGAAGTGGCTGTTGATTGTAGTAGCGATTCATCATGTGAAACAAATAATATTGCTTGTTTACTTTCGCTAATAAATTTTTCTAAATACCTTATTGAATCAATATCTAAATCATTAGATGGTTCATCTAGTAGAACTAAATCCGCTTGCTGAGCTGCTATCCTTAACAGTGATAATTTTATTTTTTCACCACCTGAGAGGGATCTCACTATTTGTTCAGAATGTAGTCGCTCCCAATCAAAACCTATTTTCATTCCAAATTTGATTATTTTATTATAATCCATTAAAAAGGGATCTACCTTTGCGAAAAAGAACTTTTCAATACTTAAACTAAGATCTTCCTCCTTCATTTGTTGAGGGAGGTATGCCATTTGACTGAAAGAATTAATTTTTTCGCCTTTAATAATTAGATAGTTACTAAGTGATTCATCATTCATTAACCACTTTAAGATAGTCGATTTCCCATTACCTTCTTCGCCAATAATCGCTACTTTTTCGCCGGGATGAATAATAAAAGACAAGTCATCAATAATTTTAACGAAATCCTTACGATGGTATAAGCTTAGACTATTTACCTGTAACATAAAAAAACTCCTTTCTACTCTTGTGCCAAAAATCCATTATTAGCAGCTTAGAATAGAATAGAAGTATCCCCTATGTAACATTTGATACTTTCTAAAAAAGTTCACACTAAATAGAAGTCACTTCTACTCATGCTGCTTTCTTAGAAATTGTTCAAATGTAACACTCCTCTTAATAAGTTACTTTAATTAAAGCATATCTTTTTTTAAAATTCAAATTTCACACTCTAAATACTTATACAAAAAGCTTTCCTTAAAAAAATTTAAGAAAAGCTTTGTATATTATCCCATTGCATTCTCTTTGGTAATTTCAGTCACTCCACCCATATAAGGTACCAATACTTCTGGAATTTTAACACTGCCGTCCGCTTGCTGGTAGTTTTCTAGGATGGCTACAACTGTTCGACCAACAGCTAAGCCAGATCCATTCAAGGTGTGAACATAATTCAACTTGCCTTCAGCGTTGCGGTAACGAATCATGGCGCGTCGCGCTTGGAAAGCTTCTGTGTTAGAGCAAGAAGATATTTCTCGATAGGTATCTTGAGCTGGAACCCAAACTTCAATATCATATGTTTTAGCGGCTGAAAAGCCCATATCTCCAGTACAAAGGGTGATTACCCGATAAGGTAGTTTTAAAGCTTGTAAGATACCTTCAGCATCTTTGACCATAAATTCTAATTCTTCATAAGAACTTTCTGGATGGGTAAATTTAACCATTTCAACCTTATGAAATTGGTGCATACGAATCAGACCTCTAGTATCACGACCGGCTGATCCGGCTTCTGATCTAAATGATGGAGACATGGCGGTAAATTTGACCGGTAACTCTTCCATTGCAATTACTTCATCTCGATAGTAGTTGGTTAGAGGAACTTCCGCTGTTGGGATTAAGACAAATTGACGATCATCACTCAACTCAAAAGTATCTTCTTTAAATTTAGGATATTGTCCTGTTCCAAACATTGACTTTTCATTAACTATATAAGGCGGTATAACTTCGGTATAACCATTTCTAGCCGTATGAGTATCTAACATAAAGTTATAAATAGCGCGCTCCAACCTTGCGCCTAACCCCTTATAGAATACAAAGCGTGAACCTGATACTTTGCCTGCTCGTTCAAAATCAAGAATGCCTAAATTCTCTGCAATATCCCAATGATTTAAAGGTTCGAAATCAAAGTCTGTAATCTGACCCCAACGGCGATTTTCAACATTATCTTCTTCATCTTCACCTATTGGTACTGATTCATGAGGTAAATTAGGTAATCCATGTTCAATTTGATCCAAAGCAATGTCTAGCTGATTTAAAGTCTCATCTAATTCAGCTATTTCTTGCCCTATAACTTGCATGGCTTGAATCTGTTCATCCACATTTCCTTTATTGCGCTTAATAGTGGCAATTTCTTGCGAAACTTTATTACGGACCCCTTTTTTCTCTTCTACTTGAGTTAATAGAGCTCTTCTTTTTTTATCCAACTCTTTAAATTCATTTAAAATTTCTGTTTTTACTCCGCGATGACTTAATTGCTCAACTACTTCATCCATATGGTTTCTCAAATAGCGCCTATCTAACATCTTAATTCCTCCTTTATGTAATAAAAAAGAGACCTCCGTCTATTTGGGACGAAAAGGTCTCTTGTTCCGCGGTACCACCCGTTTTTAAGAATTGATTTAAATTCTTACACTTGTATCATAACGGCGATGACCGGCTTTATTTATGCTTAGCTTTCATAAAGCAGAATGAATACGTGGATTCACTGAATAAGTGATTAGCTCTCATCAACCGCTAACTTTCTGCTTGACCCTTATTTCAGATACTATTCGTACTAACTATTAAATTTATTATATTAAATAGATTTTATTTGTCAAGCTATTACCATTTAAGTCTTTGAGCCTTTTCAGTATCACGATAATGATGTATGGCTTCCAATCCTTCATAGTTCTGTTGTCTTAGAGCTTCATAAATAATAATATTAGCCGTATTAGATAAATTTAAAGAACGAATATGCTGATCATTCATCGGGATTCTTAAAGATTGATCTTTATGAGCTTGCATAAAATCTTCAGGTAGCCCAGTCGTTTCCTTACCAAAGATAAAAAACTGCTCATCAATCGTTGAATCAGCTAAATTAGCTTCGCTATAAACTCTTGGTGCAAATTTAGAAATCAAGTACAATTTACGATTACCTAAAAACTTCATAAAGGCTGGTAAACTGTCATGGTAAGTAATGTCGACATGCTCCCAATAATCTAGCCCTGCTCGTTTAAGCATTTTATCCTCAGTAGAAAAACCAAGCGGTTCAATCAAATGTAAACTAGTATTAGTTCCTGCGCAAGTTCTCGAAATATTGCCAGTATTAGCTGGCATTAGGGGCTCATAAAGTACGATATGGTTTTTCATCGTTTAACTCCTTTTAGACTTTAACTCTTTTTTATTTTTGAGACGTTCAATAGCTTTTTTCATTTCTTTGATGGTTTCTGGTTCAGATTCCTTCTGCAGTTGGTCATAAATCATACTAATCATCGCTTGATTTTTATCTCTTTGGATTACACTAACAGCATAGGCAGCAGTTGCTCGAATCACTGGTCGTGGATCTTTTTCAATTAATTCAAGCAGATGCGGCAAGGCTGTTCGGTCCCGATAATTAGCCAAAGCGATAATTGCATTTCTTTGCAAGGGCTTCTTGCCTCGCCAAGACCCCGCTAAATGTCCAAATTGTCGTTTAAAGACTCTATTGCTAAGTGATAACATATTCTTTAATATTGGTTTTACTTCGTCTTGGATAGGCTCCATTTCAGGATGATGATGAAAATCAATGCCCTTGTTATAAGGACATGAAATCTGACAAATATCACAGCCATAAATGACATGAGTCATTTTTCGGCGATAGTCTTCAGCTAAATGTCCTTTGGTTTGAGTCTGATAGGATAAACATTTCTGCGCATTCATCTTACCGTCACCAAAAAGAGCTTGAGTAGGACAGGCTGTCACACAACGATAACAATCGCCACAACCATATGTAACCCTTTGATCTGGCATAAAAGGAATGTTCGTGATAATTTCACCTAAATAAACGTAACTGCCAAATTCTTTAGTGACCAGCAAACCATTACGACCTATAAAGCCCAATCCAGCTCTTTCAGCCACAACCACATCAATCAATTCCCCCGTATCAACCATCGGTTTAAAACGAGCATCAGGAATTTCTGCTTGGATAAGATCAATAACCCTCTGCATACGTTCTGATAAAATATGATGGTAGTCTTCCCCCCAAGAAGCACGAGCAAAACTACCACGACGTTCTTCTTTATTAGAAGCTGGTTCCTTTCTAAAGTTACTAGGATAAGCCAAAGCAATCGAAATAATTGATTGGGCCCCTTCAAAGATTTTTTCAGGATAGATTCTCTCCTCAATGATAGGATGTTCAAAACCAGTGGTATGTCCTTTCGCCTTTTGCTCTCTTAAACTTTCCTCTAAATGGTCAAAAGGTTCCGCTGTCGTAAAACCGATCTTATCCACTCCTAAGTCTTTCAGCGATTTTTTTAAAATGGATTTGACTTTAATAGCCTCTTCTTTTGAGATCAGTTTGTTCAACTCCTATCTAAAAAAAGCACCATAAACGACAAGCGTTTACAGTGCTTCATAATACAAATTTTTACTCTTCTTCTTCGTCTTTAGCACCAATTACTTCAGGTTCTATCACTTCAGTTTCTTCCTCTTCTTCTGGTTCTTCTGTTGGAGCAGAAACTGAAACGATTGTTTCAGTTGAATCTTCTAAGATTTCAACGCCTGCTGGAACTGCTAAGTCAGCAATTGTCTTAGTGTCACCAATTTCCATTCCAGTAACATCAATTTCAAATGAGTTCGGAATAGTGTCTGGTTTAGTTTCGATTTCCACTGTATTAAGTGTTTGTTCCACAATGCCAATTTTAACTGTTTCTTCGTTAATAATGCTTAATGGAACTTCAACAATAATCTTCTGATCAGCAGAGATAGCTTCTAGGTCAACTGAATAGAAAATATCTTTTAAAGCTGCTTTAGAAAAGTCTTTCAAGATTACTTTTTGCGTTTTACCGTCGTAGTTTAAATCAAAAACCGCGTTAGATCCTTCTTTTTTTAGAAGTGATTCGAATTCGCGACGATCAACTAATAAAGAAGTTGCTTCTAATTTTTGCCCATATAAAACTACTGGAATTTTACCTTCACGACGTGCTTGTTTAGAAGCACCGGTACCTGTCTTTGTTCTTAATTCTGCACTAATTGCCATATATAAGAGCTCCTTTATAACTTATTGCATATAGAATGCTAGATTTGCTGTAAATTTTTACACATAAATTATCATATCAAAAACCAGCTCACAATACCAGTGTTTTATGACTAGTCTTAGTGATTTTTCTATATAATTTTCTTTTTTGCCCTTATTCTTTTAAAAAATAACTACAAACTTAATTTATTTATCTTTGGTAGTGGTTTTTCTACTAGTCGTTTTATCTTTTGTTGTTACTTTTTAGCGCTTTTTTTCCTTTTCATAAATATTTGAGGGATTATCTAAATCAATACTTTGTTTATCTTGATTACCTTCTTGAGCAGCCTTAATAAGAGTATAAGTTGACATCTTATAAGCATCACTTGCAATATTTGCTTTATTGGTACTATCACAAGCAGCTAATACAAGAATGGTAATAAGAAATAAACTTACTCTTAAAAATGGGCTTTTTAATTTTCTAAGTTTTCCTTTCTAATTGCTTGTCTTCTAACTAGTTAAATCTTAGTCAACCCTTGTGCGATTGTCTAGTCAATCCCCTTATTCTAGCTAGTCTAATTTAAAATAAAAAACAGCCAATCTGGCTGAACTCTCTAAAAAGTATTTTTTAAAAAAATATGAGATTTTTTGCTAAAAATCTTTAGCTTTATTACAAATACCGCCGGAGGGAATCGAACCCCCATCGAAAGAACCGGAATCTTCCGTGATATCCATTACACTACGGCGGCCTAACGATTACCTATTATACCAAACTCAAATTGCTAAAAGCAAGAAATAAGCCAATAAAAAAGGACTAACAATTAATGATGCTAGTCCTATTCTAAAAATAAGATTGTAAAAATTATCCACTATTGGTCCATGATTGAACCTTGTCTAGACCTAAGGTAAATTATTGGTGTGGTTGTGCCATCTGGATGAAGACGCTCAATTAAAATCAAACCTGCGTCATTGGCATAATAGATACGGATTGTATCTCCGTTATTCTTTGCCATCTCTTCAACAAGCAAAACATCAGTATAAATTTCTTGACCAATTGTTAGCGAGTCCACCCTACCAATTACTTTTTTCTTAATTTCTTCTTGATAGCCTGATTTAAAAATTGCTCCTTCACTTATATCTACAGGTAGAATGAGTGAAACATTGTCATCTGAAGCATCAGCGGAATACCTCAGGTCTTCCACTACCGTATAATTATCAAAGTAAGCGAGTTCATATAGACCATCGGGCTTAATTTGATAAACGTAGGCTACGGCTTTTGTATCTGTAAACTCTGCGACTTGAAAAACTCCATTTGCATCAGGCATGAATTCCATGATGATATCTTTAGTAAAGTATTCACTTCCATCTCCCACGTATTGATAATTTAAATAATGCACATAAGGAATGAGTTGCTTAAATAGACCGACATCAGGTAGAGGGTCAAAAACAGCTTCATTACTTGTTTCAAAAATTTCTTGACTAGACGGCTCGTCAGTTTGCTCTATCCCTACTTGCTCTTCTGTCGTTTCCTCTTGGCCGTGAACTATTGCTAAAGGATTTAAATTAAAAACCAGGAAAATGCCTAAAAGAGTTAAGAGCAGGTACATTTTTTGAAATTTACTTTTATTCAAATTCATTCTACCTCCCATGTAATTGTTATTATATCTATAATATATCCTTCTTCAACATAACTATTATATCATAGCTAGTTTAAAGGAGGCTTGAGTTAAAATGGAATATTTAATGAAATTAAGCCTGTAACACGCTAATCTTATGAATTTTTTATGAAGACTCATTTTAAGATGTTATTAATAGCGTTTTCTAAAATCCTTATGATATGCTATAGAGACAAGACGTAAGTTAAAGGAGAGAAAAAAATGACAAATTGTATTTTTTGTAAGATTATCAACGGAGAGGTTCCTAGCGCTAAGGTCTATGAAGATGATGAGGTCTTTGCCTTTTTAGATATCACTCAAGTTACCAAAGGACATACTTTAGTCATACCAAAGAAACATGTTAAAGATATTTTTGAGTATGATCCAGAGTTAGCAAGTACCGTTTTTAGTCGAATTCCGAAAATTGCCGACGCCATTAAAAAAAGCATACCAGGTGTTAAGGGCATGAATATTCTCAATAACAATGGAGAAGTCGCCTATCAATCTGTTTTCCATTCACACATTCACCTGATTCCACGTTATCATAAAGAAGAAGGATTTAAATTACATTTTGAAGACCATTCAGATGGTTACACTCAGGATGAATTTCAGCAATTGGCAGCATCAATTAAACAAACAATAGAAAGTGGCGATTAGTATGAAAAATTTCCCACAAGGTTTTCTAACTGGCTTAGCTCTTGGAGTACTAGCGGGGTTAATGAATGCTAAACAATCTGGTGAGAAAACAAGACATCAACTAAAAAAGACTTATAAAGATTTTAAAGTTGATTTCCAACAAGTTGATCAAGACTATGCCCGTTTTCATTCAGCTATTCAGTCATTGACTGCAGAAGCTAAGCAAACTATGGACTTTATTTCTCATTTAACCAATCAAACTAAACAAAAAGTCATGGATGAAACAGAACCAAGAATAAGAAGAATTAAAGAAAATGTTAAGCAATTAAATGAAGATATTGAGGGAATATCTTCAGCTAATTTAAACTCATATAAGAATTAAATTCAGGTTTTAATTTATAAAAATTATGATGTTTTTTAGAATTTCTAGCTTATATTATCTTTTCTAATCATTAAGTGTTAAGATATATTTATGCTTATGTTATAGCAAATTATAGTAGAACTATAGGAGTGAAAATTAATATGAAAAAATCAATCCGTACTTGGATTTTAACAGCAGCAAGTGTCGCACTTGTTGCATTGCCGAATTTAACAAGCGTTTCAGCTCAAGAGGGTGTAATTGCCACTATTGGAGAGACAACTATCACTGCTGAAGATTTTTATCAAGATATGAAAGAACAATTTGGCTCTACTGCTCTACGCTCAAAAATTATTGAAGCTGTTTTAATTGAAAATGTAGAAGACGCTGAAGGAGCTAAAACAAGAGCTGCTGAAGAAGTTCAGTCACAAATTCAAGAATTGGGTGGAGAAGAGGTATTCCAACAATTCTTATCTTACCAACAATTAGGTAGCGCTGAACAATATGAATACCAATTATATATCCGTAATCTTTTACAAGAAATTGTTGAAGGTCGCATCGATATGTCAGATGAAGCCATTCAAAATTTCTATGATAATGATTACCAACCAATGATGGAAGCACAGCATATTCTAGTTGATACGGAAGAAGAAGCTTTAAATGCTATTGAACGCATCAATAATGGCGAAGAATTCGATACCGTTGCTCAAGAATTATCTAAAGATGGTTCTGCAGAAAATGGTGGATTATTAGCCCCTTTCTCGCCAGGACAAATGGTTCCAGAATTTGAAGAAGCAGTTAAGTCTTTAGCTAATGGAGAAATGACGAGCGAACCTGTTCAATCTGAATTTGGCTACCACGTTATTAAAACAATCAACAATGGTGAAAAGAAACCATTAGAAGAGAGTAAAGAAGAAGTAGTTGAAGCATATAAACAAAGTAAGTATGCTGACTCTAACTTTACCTATGGAATTGTCGGAGAGCTTATTAAAAACTCTGACTTAAAGATTGAAGATCCTGAATTAAAAAATGCAGTGGATGATTTAATCAATTTAGCTGACCAACCAGAGGATGCTTCTGCTGAGGAAGTACCTGCTGCTGAAGAGGCTCCTGCTGAAGAGGCTCCTGCTGAAGAGGCTCCTGCTGAAGAAGCGCCAGCCGAATAGAAACTATTTTAAATATAAAAAGGTTGAGGAAAATCCTCAACCTTTTTTGTTTTACTGTATTAAAATATTAAAGCGTTTCACGTGATTTTTGCTCTTTAATTAAGTTATTAACTTCTGCCATCAATGCTTTCGGCAAGTCTTTAGTATCCATTAATTCATTATGAACAATAAAGTGTTCAAGTTCATAAAGATTTATAATCCATGGAGCTACATCCTCAGCATTGGCTTCTTCTCTATCAGCAAACCAATATTCAAAAGTAAAGAGCGTAGTATCATTTTCTCCAGGATCAATTGTTAGAACCATATCGTCATTTTTCCATAAATAGGCCAATAAATGTCCTTCTTCAACATCTGTTAACATCAAATGATGCGCTTGTCCATTTCTTGTTACTTTAAATGACCCACCTGGTTTGCAGTCAATCATCCTCATATCTGACTTCCACTTAGATAAGTATTCATTATCAGTCCAATGGTTCCATACTGCTTCCGGAGTTGCATTAATTTCTCCTTCAAAGAATAGAGAAAAACCAAGATCAGTTTGAGGGTTTTTTACTTGTTCATGGTGACAACCACATCCATGATGGTAGTTATGTTCTGCATGATGATGGCATCCACATAAGTGCTCAGAGTTCGATTTAGAATGATTAACTTGGCATTGACTCTCATGATTAGACCCATGATTTTTGCAATTACATTTCTTTGGATTGCTATTATCTGTCATTTATTTGCCTACTTTCTGAAATTTGGTTTATAAAAACTACGACGATCCAATGGGAAAATTTGAGCACTTTCTTGACCTTCTTGTGTCTTATCTAAAACAGACAAAATCATATTAACAGTAGCATCTAAATTATCAATATGGTGAAGAATTTCTGCTTCAAGAATACGCGGTTGAACAGGACTACCATATTCCAATTTACCATGATGTGCTAGTACAACGTGCTTTAATAAAACAACGGCTTCTTTATTAGGATCAATACCAATTTGTTGACATACTTGTTCAATCATTTCTGACATAATGACGATATGACCTAACATTTTACCTTTAAAAGTATATTCGGTTGAGATAGCTCCAGATAGTTCAATTGTTTTGCCGATATCGTGAAGTATCAGTCCACCAATAAGTAAGCTAGAATTTATTTGCGGATAGATAGCCAAAAGTGCTCTAGCAATTTTCAACATAGAAACAGTATGATAACTTAAACCGCCTGCCATTGCATGATGGTTTCTTTTAGCAGCTGGATAGCTGTAAAAAGCGTCTTCATGTTCACTCAAAATTTTTCGCACAATTCGATTAATATTCGGTTCTTGAATGAGAAATAAAGCGTCATTAATCTGTTCTTTTATATCATCAATTTTCATAGAAATTCGTTCAACATAAAGTGTTGGATCGTTGGGTTCTCCTTCTTCAGCTAAACGAAGTGCTTTAATTTTTACTTGAGGACTTCCTTGATAAGTATCCCGATTAGCTCTCAGAAAAACAACCTTACCGACTTGGAATTTGTTAATTTCTTCTTCAGTAGCAGACCAATACATACCATCCATAGATCCAGAACGGTCTTGAAAACGGAAGGCAATAAATGGTTTGCCATTTCTAGCGGTTCTCACATCTGCTGCTTTAATAAGAACATAAATTCCAAATTCGTCTCCTTCATTAATCTCATATAATAAACTCATTTAGCTCTCCTCCTGGGTTGAATTCGTTTCTATTAGCTCGTCTAAGTTAATCATCGAATCAATCGCTAATGTATCCGCAGCCATTTGATCAAAAGTAAAGAATAAAACTTGATGATTTTGACTGATGGTCTCTAAAACTTTATACATGCTTGCTTTACGTATTTCGTCGAAGTTCACAAAAGCATCGTCGATTATGATAGGCATTGATACCATTGAAGAGGCATTCACTATAAAAGCTAAACGTAGAGCGACATATAATTGCTCCAAGGTTCCTTGCGAAAGTTCATGAGGTGAAAACAGCACATCTGAAAACTGTTTAACTTTGATTCCAGTTTTATTCAATTTAATTTGATCATAACGCCCATAGGTTAATTTAGAAAAAATTTCATTAGCCATTTTATTCATTTCAGGAATCGGATTATCCATTCCTTGTCTTAATGTTTGATAGATTAAATCGACAGCAATTTTTTTCTTACTCCACTCTTGAACATATTTAATGATTTCTGCTTTCTTATCTTCCAGTTTTTGTTGTAAGACTTGATAACTTCCATCTTGCTCAAGCTGATTTAAAGCCACTTCAATATTTGCACGCTGATATTGATGAGGTTGTACACGACTTTTATTAAGCGTTAATTCATTTTGAACCTTATTATATTGATTGATTAATGACTGTTTACTTTCGATAGCTGACATCTCATTTTCATAACCCCTAATCTGCTCACTATACAAGTGACGTTTTTCTTTGAGTTGCTGAATTTGATTATTGGCTTGAACTTTTTGTCTAAAGTCAACTTGGTCAAAGGAGTTTGTTGATTGATAAATTGATTCAATGATTTCTTGCTGCTCTTGTAGATGTTTTTTCTCTTGAGCAATGATATCTTGAGCATTTCTTATACGTTCCTCCATCGCTTTACCACGTTCCACTTGACGGGCGATTGAAACTTCAGTTTCTTCAACGTGGTGTATAAGAACCTTGATACTTTGATCTCCCAAAGGAAAACGCTCAAGTAGTGGAGCGATTTGTTTGCGCCATTTGGCAATCTCGACATTGAGATCATTTCGCTCTTCTTCATATTGTTGACGAATTGTTTCAGCTTGAAAGTACTCTTTAACCGGATTCGATTTAAGAACAATTTCTGCATCTGCAGTTGGATAAAAGCCTAAGGCAACTAACCATCGTTGCTGCTCTTGTCTTTTTCTGACTAAGTCTTCTTCAACCGATCGAAGATTGGCTTCTCGTTGATTGATGTCTTGACCTAGTTCTTGACTTCTATCTTGATAATGGCGCTCTTTTCTTTGTAATTCAGCCATTTTCTCAATTGCTGGAGAGGAATGAAATTTCTTTTTATATTTTAGATGCTCAAAGAAGACATAAGCGGTTGAAAGTATACCTAATCCGATTAAAATCAAAGCAATCCAACGGAAATTCGTCCCTGTCTGATTAAGTAAATGATAAATACCCATTGCTAGTCCTAAAATGATTGAAAGAGCCCCTATAAGATAATGCCTAATATTTGTAGCTTGTTGTAATTGAGCTCTTTCATTCATACGCATACTTTCTAGTTTTGCGTGCTGCTGTCTAACTGTGACAGAGTAGGTTTGCAATTCTTTTCGCTGATCTAGGAAAACTTTTCTCTCTGCTTGAATAGAATCTTTTTGTCCTTCAAAATCATCTATGGCCGCTTGAATTTCGTAACCTTGCTCGATTTCACGGTCAAACTCTGAGGACTTCTTTACTTTTTCAGGATAAAACTGTCCTTCACGAGCCAGTCGAGCCATAGTATTGGTTTGTTCTTGAATTCTTTCTAAAACGTGTTCTAAACGTAAATCCACCTTTTTAATATGGGCGGTATCACTTGACCATTGTCTCCTTTGGTCTTCGTGGTTTTTTCCCCAATTTAGACGGGTTAGGGTACTCATTTCATTGTTTAAATTGTGAATACGCTCTTGCATTTGTTGTATAGTCTTTTGACTATCATTTTTGGTCCGAACAGCCTCTTCTAATTTTTCTGGCATATCCTTATCCATTTTAGTAAAAACTAATTGCTCTAACTCTCTTTGAGCGACGAGGTCTTTTTGATAAATATCAAACCTTGTCATCAACTGATCCAATTGTCTTTGCTTTTCTTCTAAATCATGAATAGACTGATTAAGACCTTCAATTTGATCTATTTCAGCTTGCTGTTGGTCGAACAGGTCATCATACTTCGCCATATTTTGCTTCATTTTCTCAATGGATTGACTAAGTTCTTCAAATTCCAATAACGCTTGATTAAGTTTAGGATTTTTCCCCTTTAATTTATAAAGTTGCCCCAGATCTTTTTCGAAATATTTAGCCACAGAAAGAAATTTATCTGATCCAACCGTTCCGATTGATAGGAAATAATCACCCAATTTTTCTGCATCAACATTTGACAGTTCCTGCAAATTTTGCAGTGAAAAGGCATAAAAGGAGTCAAAGAGGTTTTCATCTAATCCACTTAAGATTTGATCTAACACTAGTTGTTCAAGCTCATGCCCTTTTGTATCTGTTAAAGTTAGACCTCTATTAGTTCTTTCCACCCAAATATCTCCATGGCTAGTTTCTTTTAAAAGAATTCTGCCCCCATATACTTCACTAAGTTTGGGTTCATAGCGATTAATTTGATTGACCCGTCGATGTTTAGAAGGAAATCCGAAAAGAATACTTCGAATAAAAGATTGGAGTGTTGATTTCCCAGCTTCGTTCTGACCAAAAATCAACTGTAATTGATCATCTAAATCAAAGCGTTGATTAACCCATTTACCGTATCCATAGATATCAAGGGTGCTAATCTTCACTATCAATCGCCTCCTTAAATTCAAATCCGATTGCTTGAATCATTAACTCTTGTGCTGATCGAATAGATTCCTTCTTCAATTCTTCATCCAATGATAAATCTGACATCCTTTGCTTAATAATTGGGTGGTCAAATAATTCTGCTAGACTTTCATGATATGCTTTACCTTCTTGCATATCTTGACAAGCCGCTTGGAAGCTAGTTTTTAATGTTTTATCATATTCGAAGGCATCTAATACCATTTGACGCTCAAGCTTTACCCTAACAATAATCGCAAATTTTTCGATCGACTGGGGTTCAGTGAGGATCGATTCAACCTCACCTTTTTCAATTTGTTCTTGTATATCGATTGGCAACCGTTGTGCATTTTTTAAAGTTAAAGAAATAATCTTCGAAGGTAGGCCCTTATCAACCTCATCTTTAAAGTTATTGACTAAGGATTCTATCGCCCATAACAAATCATTAACTTGCCAGTTTTCCTGACACTCTATGATTTCATCTCTCCATTCAATTTCAGCTAAATGAATAAATTCAGATTTTACCTTTTGATCGACTTCTAAGGTGACTAAATAGGCTCCCTTGTCGCCAATCTCCAGGCGATTTCTACCTTGAGGACTACCAGCATATTGAATAAGCGGGAATGTGGATAAAGTATTTGCCTGATGGATATGTCCAAGAGCCCAGTAATCATAATTTTTTGAGATTAGTTGCTCCAATGTAAAAGGAGCATAATTTCCCTTTTGCGTCTTACTTAACAATTCCCCATGATATAAACCTACGGTAAAGTCCGTTTCATTGTTTTTTGCAGGGAATTCTTGGGCCTTGGACTCATGAATCCAACGTTTATTATAAGAAAAACCATAGAAGCGACAAGTTTGATTATCATTTGTCTTTATATCGATATGGTCAATCGACTCATCTTTAAAGACGTAAACATTTTCAGGATATTGCATCAGTAAGCGTTGGTTATTAAGAAAGTCATGATTCCCATGACAAATAACCACTGGGATTTCTGCTGCTTTCAGTCGTTCTAATTCTTTTAAAAAAGCATGTTGAGCATAAATTGTTTGTTTTTGAGTATCATAAATATCTCCTACAATAACAACAGCGTCTACATCTTCTTTAATAGCGTATGAAACGCCTCGATGGAATGCCTTATATGGAGCTTGGATTAGAACTTCTTGTAAGCTAGGGTATTGTTTTTGCATTCCAGCAAAGGGGCTATCTAAATGTAGGTCAGCAAAATGCATGAAACGCATCTCGGTCTCCTCTCTCCAAAATAATTGGTTGATAAAAGCAACTGAAAGAACCTCGAAAGATAATTGTTCGATGGCTTCCAGTTGCCAAATTCAAATTTATTCAGTTGGCGCTTGATATAAGTCTTGTAGTGGCTTGGTAATAATTTGATTGATTTCTTCCATTAGAAATCCGAGTTGTTGTTCGTTTTCCATTAACTTCTTAATTGAAGGGTTTTCCATTACTTTTGCATACAAGTTTTGAACTTCTGTGATTTTCTCTTCACTCGGCTGTTCAGTCATTGTCTGAAGTGACTGTGAGACCTGACGAAACTCTTCAAACAACTGATTGCTTTCAGGATCTTTCTTTATTTCTTCGAGTGCAGATTTTACATTCAAATAAGCTGGCAACTGTCGTAATTCGCGTTCTAAAGTGTTAGCTGTATCATAAATATTAATGTTCATAATAACCTCATTTCTATATGATAATAGTATCAATTTTTAGTCTTTTTTTCAATCAAACTGAGGTGAAAGCACCCATTTTTATTGGGCGTTTTTTAAATAGGTAGGTCTAAGTTTTCGATCCAATTGATAACCTCTTGTGTTTTTTCACTACTAAAAGATTTAACCTTTTCCCAAAGATTACTTCCGTTCTCTTTAAGTGTTGAAAAAAGTTCTCCGTCAAAGTTGAAATCAATATTTTCCAACCAATCACCAACCATTTTACCATTGGTATCAGCTTCCATTTGCGAAGCGTAGCTGACATCAAATGGTGTTTGTAGCGAGTATGCCATCATGTAAGAAGTTTGACTATTAAATAATCTCCCCATGCCAGTTGGCATAATTTCATCCAAATTAGCACTTTCTACGTCATCCAGACCAATCCATGTCGCTATCGCAAAATCTGGGGTATAACCAACCATCCAACGGTCTCGCGTTTGGGTTGAACCGTCTGATACTTCAGTTGTTCCTGTTTTACCAGCAATCAAGCCTGTATTAGGGCCTGCGCCATATCCAGTACCATTGCCACCATATGTATCTAACATCATGCTGGTCATATCTGCGGCAATCGTTTTGGTCATGATTAAGTGACGTTTAGGTTTTTCGTTATCATATACAACTTTCCCAGAAATATCTTCAATTCGTCGAATAAAGTAAGATTCATTTCTTATTCCCTTATTAGCAAAAGTCGCATAAGCTGAGGCTAATTGCACAGGGCTTACTCCTGTCGAAAAAGCCCCTAAGGCCAAGGTCAACTGCTGGTCTTGTTGGGGAACTTCAATACCAAATTGATGCAGTTTATCGACTGCGGTTTGAATTCCTAATTTATCTAGTAAATAAACAGCGGATGTATTTTTACTTTGTGATAAAGCATAGTATAAGGGGACTTCTCCTCTAGGATCCGTTTGACGATTAAAGTTTTCTGGAGCAAATTGATCCTTACCATAAGCCTTAACAACATCAGGAACCATCGAATGCATATTAAATCCATTCTCAAGAGCTGGTAAATAAACTGCTAAGGGCTTAATGGTCGATCCAGGAGCACGATACATATCGCTAGCACGGTTAAAGCCGCGATAGACATATTCTCCTCTTCCTCCATAAATTGCCATAATTCCCCCAGTACGAGTATCAACTATCGCACTTGCGCTTTGAACAATCGGCGCATCATATGCCCCATCATTAAATAAATAAGCATTCTCTTGATAAGCGTTATTAAGACCTTGTTGAGCATTGATATCTAAATTAGTATAAATTCGATAGCCCTTGGACATAAGGTCTTCTTCAGGGATGTTTACCTTACGAATAGCTTCATTGATCACCGCATCAAAGTAAAATGGATATTCATGTCCAGAACTGGCTGGAACATAATTGTCTAAAAGAGGTATAGACATTGCTTTGTAATCCTCTGCGTTAGAAAATGAGATAACCCCTTCATCAGCCAAAAGATCAGCAATGACATTTCGTCGGTCAATAGCTGCTTGATAATCATCAATTGGATTATATAAGGAAGGACCTTTTAAGATACCGGTTAGAACCATTGATTGATTCTGATCTAATTGGTAAGCATTAATGCCAAAGTATTTTTGAGCCGCATCTTGAATGCCCCAGACTCCATTACCAAAGTAGGCATTGTTTAAATACATTTCAAGAATTTGATCTTTTGAATAAGTTTTCTCAATTTCAAGTGCTAGAAACAATTCTTTTAATTTACGTTGAAAAGTTTGATCCAAGCTGAGAAAAGCATTTTTAGCTAATTGCTGTGTTAAAGTGGAGCCTCCCCCACCAGAAGTATTGCGATTAATAACTAAACGCAAAAACGCTCGACCAATTCCAATTGTATCGAATCCATTGTGATCATAAAAGCGCTTGTCTTCAGTTTTAACAACTGTTTCTTGCATTAAGGGAGATATCTCATCTAAGGTCACATAGCTTCCTTTTTGCGATAAGAGTGTACCTACATATTGATCTTGTTTGTCATAGATTTCTGTTTTTGTTTGCAGGGAATCTTGCAGTTGTTTAACATCAGTCGTTTTCGCAATAAAAACCAAATAAGAGGTTAAGAATAAGGTAAGTGATAAAGCAATAAACACTAACCACTTCCATCCTCGGTAATAGCGCCAAATATTTTTGATCCCTTGAAATATTTTATGTTTACTCGATTGCATTTTAAATTTCTCCATTTAATCATTCACCTACTTTGTTAATTCTATCCTAGACAGAATTATATCGACCGCCTTCCAACTAAAGTCCGAGGTCAATCTTTTTATTAAATTATACTAAATGATTAAGAAAATTTATGAAAGATTGTATGACTTTTGCCTAAGTATTCAAATAGCCATCTAACTGATGTCTCAATGAAACATTTTTAGAAGGCTAATAATTGAAAATTAATTAAATTCTATAAATTGACAGATGTATTTAAAAGTTCATCATAAACAGCTTTATATGCTTTAGCAGGTGCAGTCCAAGAGAAATCTTTACCCATGGCTTGCTTCACTAACTTCTGCCAAACTTCCTTTTGATTAATAAAAATATCTAAGGCCATATTAATGGTAAAAAGTAAATTGTCGCGGTTAAAACCTTTAAATGAAAAACCGGTTCCCTGGCCAGTATATTTATTATAAGCTTCGACAGTATCTTTTAAGCCTCCTGTCTCATGCACCAGAGGCAGTGTGCCATAGCGCATGGCAATCATTTGCGAGAGACCACAAGGTTCAAAAGCAGATGGCATCAAGAAAATATCGCTGGCAGCATATATTTGCTGAGCCAGTCCAAGATCAAATTGAATGCAAGCTCTCAGTTGATCAGGGTATTTCTGCTCGAAATAGCGAAATGAATCTTCAAAGTGTTGGTCTCCAGTACCTAAAATAACCATTTGAACATTTTGTTGCAGTAAATCATCCATAATTTGCTCAACTAATTGCAAACCTTTTTGGTCTGTCAGCCGGCTGACGATTCCAATTAAAGGGATCTGATTATCTTGTTTAAGAGTAAGTTGCCTTTGAAGGTAGCTTTTTACTTTAGCTTTGTTTGAAAGATCTGATTGATCATAATGATAAGGCAAATAGCTGTCTGTCTTGGGATTATTGATTTCTAGATCGATTCCATTAATAATTCCTTTAAGTTTCCATTCATTTCGCCTTAATACTGCATCTAAACCTTCACCAAATTCTGGAGTTAATATTTCTTGAGCGTAGGTCGGACTGACCGTTGTTACTCGATCGGCAAAGTTAATACCACCCTTAAGGTAATTCATATTGTTGTGGTACTTCAAACCATCGTCGGTAAAGGTATTAAAGCCAGTGCCAAAGACATTCGAAAGCATGGATGCATCATAAATCCCTTGAAAACGTAAATTGTGAATAGTGAGTACTTTTCGAATATTTTTTAAGGATTCCTTCCAGTGATAACGATCGATTAAAAGAGCGGGTATCATAGCCGTTTGCCAATCATTGCAATGAATAATTTCTGGTATCCAATTAATTACTTCCAGCATTTCAATGATAGCAGTTGAAAAATAGGCAAAGCGTTCGCCATCATCCCATTCTCCATATAAAGAAGCGCGATCAAAATAAGCCAAATTATCAATGAAGTAATAGGTTACTCCATGGTCCTTCAATTGCTTAATTCCACAGTAGACATTTCGTTGCCCCAGTTGGAAACGAAAATGTGCAATTTCTTCTAGCTGTTGCGCATATTCATTAGCCATTTGACTATAGAAAGGAAGCACCACACGAACATCAAGATCGGGTTCCTTCGCTAACTCTTTTGGCAATGCAGAAGCGACATCTCCTAGACCTCCTGTTTTAAAGAAAGGAGCCGCTTCAGCTGAGGCATAAAGTATTTTCATTTAAATCCTCCTAATCTACCCTTGCATCCACAATTTCATTTTTAGCTTTTACAATTAATTTATCAGGGCGTCCACGAATCACTGTGCCGGGCTTAACCACGACATTTTTATCTAAAATGGCGTACTCTACTGTGGCTCCCTCTCCAATTTCAACCCCTTGTTGAATAATTGAATTTCTCACACTAGCATTCTCCCCAATTTGAACTCGCCGATTAATTAAAGAGTCGATTACTTCACCGTAAACGGTCGTTCCAGTTGCTAAAATTGCATTTCGCACATAGGAACGCTCATGGTAATAGGTTGGAATTCCATTTTTGGATTTGGTACGAACAGCCTGATCCGTATGGAATAAAGCTGCAAAGGATAAATGGTTTAACATGTCCATATTGGCTTGATAGTAGGCTTCTACCGTATTAATATTTGCGGTATAACCAGTATATTCATAAGGATGAATGCTATAATCCAATAAATAAAACTGAATAAGATCATCTATTTCAAGATACTGCTCTTCTCTATCAGCTCGGTCAATTAAAGCTAAAAGAATGTCTACAGATAGAAAATACATATCTAAGCTGGAACTAACGGATGCAAGAGCGGGTTTTTCTGAGTTAGGTAATAGATCGACGATATTTTTTTCTTCATCAAACGCAACGATGCGTTCGTTGGGATGGTCCATCCCTATAGTCGATGCAATCACATTTTTATAAACTAAAGTTACATCTTTCTTACTTCTAATGTGCGATTGACGTAAGTCATTAATATTTAAATTAGCGATAATCTTCGATCCAGATACAAAGACATACTTAGCTTTCGATCTTTCTAAGAAGATTCGATGATTATAATAGTAGTCTTCATGGTCGTTCTCTCGATGATAACGCGCCTTCCAGTCTTGTTGAGAGAAAGTGAAAATACCTCCTCTAATCCGTGAATCAAGATTCCATGAGGCTCCTGAGCGGATATGATCATACAGAGAGCGTCCGGACTCACCAATAAACATAGCCACCGATTGAACTTGAGCGTAAGAAAGAGAAGATAAAATAAAATCAATAATGCGATAACGACTCGCAAATGGCAAAGCTGCGATAGGACGATTATAAGTTAAAGGATATAGAGGTTGATTGTCTTCTGTTAAATTTAAAATTGCACAAGTCTTATGCTGAACCATTTAATTCTTCCTTTCTATCTGATCGCCAAAACCGACAACTGCAATGTCTCTTTCTGTTCCAATCACCATTGCTCCATCTGCTATTCGAGCATTCTCGCCAACAATTGCATACTCAATTCGACAAGATGCTCCAATCCTAGCATTAGCCATGATCACCGAATCAGTAATCTGAGAATCCAGCCCCACCTTTACGTTTTCGGAAAGAATAGACCGGTGAATTTCTCCTGATACATAACATCCATCAGTAACAAAGGAATCATAGATCGCCGCATGATCCGTCACTACTTGCGGAGGTAGAACCGGATTATTCGAGTAGACACGCCAATCTGGATTGGAGTGATAGAGTGGGTGTTCTTGATTCAAAATCTCCATATTTGCTTCCCATAAGGATGAAATAGTTCCCACATCTTTCCAGTAACCGTCAAAGGCATAAGCATAAGATGCTTCATCATTGGCTAAATAAAGTGGAATAACGTGTTTACCAAAATCTTCTAATTGATTATCTTGATCTTGATCTTCAATTAAATAGTTACGTAATTTCTGCCAATTGAAAATGTAGATCCCCATTGAAGCCAAATTTGATTGTGGCTGATCAGGTTTTTCCTCGAATTCAACGATACGATCATTTTTATCTGTGTTCATAATTCCAAAGCGTGTCGCTTCTTTGATAGGCACAGGTTTCACAGCAACTGTTAAAGAAGCGCCTTTTTCTTTATGAAAATCTAACATCTTTGAATAATCCATTTTATAAATATGATCTCCAGATAAAATTAAAACATATTCTGGATTAACAGAATCGATATAGGTTATGTTCTGATAAATAGCATTTGATGTCCCTTTAAACCACTTTTCTCCATCAGTGGATGAATAAGGTTGTAAAATAGTTGTGCCACCACCGCTAGCATTAAAGCCCCAAGCCTCCCCATTAGCGATATGACCATTTAATTCTAGAGGCTGGTACTGAGTAATGACCCCCACTTTATGAATGTTAGAATTTGCACAGTTACTTAAAGCAAAGTCAATAATACGATACCTTCCTCCAAATGGCACTGCGGGCTTAGCAATCTGCTTGGTCAAAACGCCCAACCTACTTCCTTGACCTCCGGCTAGTATCATCGCAATCATTTCATCTTTCATTTTAGCGTTTGGATACTAACTGCTTAGCATCCTTCTCCTTTCTATCTTGATGCAAATTTATATGTTCAATAAATTGAACGGATAAAGCTGGAACTTCAATCAAACAACAATAATCTTGCTTACAACAGCTTTTATTTTTTGCTTGGTAAAACTTTTGCCAATTTTGTTGATAACCTGCAAATTGATCTGCTTGACTATTAAGATAGACAAGAAAATCTCCACTTTCAGGGACACCTAATTCCACATCATAATAATGATTTTTTGAAAAATTAATCATTATCACAGAGTATGATTGTTTGTTTTTAGACCAACGAATAAAACTTAGCAATCCTCTCTCTAAATCATCCGCATCCAAAACTGTTATTCCTTCTGGATGATGATCCAATTGATAAAATTCTGGCCTATTTAAGCCAATCTTATTGATAGTTCGCATAAACGCTTGATATTCACTATTATATTCTTGCTTTAGTCCTTGCCAATCTAATTCTTCATAATAACGCCACTCTATAAATTGTCCCAATTCATTACCCATAAAATGAAGTTTTTTACCAGGTTGAGCTAACATATAGGCATGTAAAAGTCTCAAATCAGCAAATTGATCATAGCGACTACCTGGCATTTTAGCTAGCAAGGATTTTTTCCCATGAACAACCTCATCATGAGAGAAAGGAAGTAAGTAACGTTCTTTAAATTGATACATAAAAACAAAAGTAATGAGACGTAATTGAGCTGGCCTTTGATTGTAAGGAAGTTGGAAAAACCGTAAGACATCATTCATCCAACCCATATTCCATTTATAATCAAAACCCAATCCTCCATGAGCAATATCCAAAGTTATTCCGCTAGATGAAGTGGCTTCTTCAGCAATCATATAAACCTCAGGATAGTAATCTTGAACCCATTGATTCATTATGCGTAAGAAATGATAGCCTTCAAGGTTGTCATTTCCTCCATATTTATTAGGCGTCCAGGGACCTTGATCAAAATCGAGATAAAGAATATTTGAAATAGCATCTGCTCGAATACCATCCAAATGAAATTCAGACAGCCAATAATTTAAATTTGAGATTAGAAAAGATTGTACCTGTAATTTTCCAAGGTCAAAATTTAAACTACCCCAGCTAATATTTTTAGCTCGTTGAGGATCTGCATACTCATAACAAGCCTGACCATCAAAATATGCCAAAGCATTCGCATTTTGATTGAAATGACCAGGTACCCAATCAAGAATGACACCAATGCCTTCTTGATGAGCATAATTAACGAAATATTTAAAATCTTCATTACTTCCATATTGACCAGCGACTGCGTAATAGCCGGTTACCTGATAGCCCCAAGAAGGAGCATAAGGAAAGGCAGTTAGAGGCATAAACTCAATGTAGTTATAACCCATTTCTTTAACATAAGGAACTAAACTGTGAGCTAACTCTTTAAAAGAATAAGATCTTCCATCGGGATGCTGTCGCCATGAACTCTGATGAACTTCATAAATTTGTAAAGGACTGTCAAATTTATCTTTAGCCTTGCGTGCTTTTAGCCACTTTTGATCATTCCATGGGAATGGTGTGAGATCTTCGATAATCGATGCATCTTGAGGGGGTTTTTCAAATCGCATAGCGTAAGGATCAATTTTATATTCAATGTGATTATTTCCATGATCCATTCCATATTTATAACAATGTCCTGCTTGAGCGTTTTCAACATATAGACTCCATACACCGCCATCAAGTTTTTCCATCCATAGATTTTTCCAATTAGAAAAATCGCCTTGTAAATATACCTGCCAAGCATTGGGTGCCCATACACTAAACTGATAACCTTTTGAATTTGACTGAACCTGCTTGGCACCTAAAAAATGATAGGCTTGGTCATGCAATTGTGTTGAAAACTTTTCTATTTCTTTGTTTAAGCTACTTCGATCCAAGGAAAATGTCATTGGCAACCTTCCATTCTTATAATTGATAAGTTTGAGACGGACTATTAAGTGAATTGGGTAACTTGTTCAATTACCAATATTGTAACGGAACGCCCTCTAATTTAAAAGAATAATCCCATGACAAAGCCCATTTTAAAGTCAAAATGATATGTTCATTAATATTGAAATTAATTAGTTATAAATATTAAAAATTTAAGCTCTAAAACTCTTGTTTTTTAAATTCATACAAAAAAGCCTCTAACTGACTGAATTTCAGAAAGTTAAAGGCTCTTTTATAAGGGACACTCCATAAGAGTGTCGGTGAGTAACTAGTACTCACGAATCGCAAAATATCCTAAGATACTGCAAGTTGCAGTTCACAGCTCCAACTTGCTCTGTCGCCTTCCTGGCTTGAACTCTTAGCTCTAGACAGCTTGCTTCCAATCTACCAGATTGTATTCGACTCATCGCAAGTATAAATCTTACCATAAGCAACAAGCATAGACAAGCTTATACTGCTAAGTTTTTATTATCCTGTTAAACGTAAATGATAATGTCTCAAGAGAACACAAATCAAAATGTCCCACTA